>NZ_KV786822.1:0-1123 GCF_001806955.1 Burkholderia sp. HMSC10F09 | reverse complement strand
CACCTTCAGCACTTCGCCGACGAGCTCCGGGTCGAGCGCCGACGTCGGCTCGTCGAACAGCATCACCTCGGGCTCCATCGCGAGCGCGCGCGCAATGGCGACGCGCTGCTGCTGGCCGCCGGACAGATGCGACGGGTACATGCCTTCGACGCGCGCGGGCAGGCCGACCTGCTCGAGATACTTGCGGGCGCGCGCGATCGCTTCGTCCTTTGCGATCCCGAGCACCGCGATCGGCGCTTCGATCACGTTCTCGAGCACCGTCATGTGCGCCCACAGATTGAAGTGCTGGAACACCATCGCGAGCTTCGTGCGCATGCGCTGCAGCTGCTTCGGATCGGCGACGCGCAGCGAACCGCTGCTGTCGCGCACGGTGCGGATCGGCTCGGTGCCGATCGTGATCTGCCCCGAGCACGGCTGCTCGAGAAAGTTGATGCAGCGAAGAAACGTACTCTTGCCGGAGCCGCTCGAGCCGATGATGCTGATCACGTCGCCGGCCTTCGCCTTCATCGTGACGCCCTTCAGGACTTCGTTGTCGCCGAACTTCTTGTGCAGGTCCTCGACGATGAGCTTGTACATGCGTGTGTTTCCTTTCGAATGCGTGAACGTGTCAATGGCTGCGCGGCGACAGATACGCGAGCCAGCGCGCCTCGAGCTTGCGGAATGCCCAGATCAGCGCGAACACGACCACGGCATAGATCACGGCCGCGATCCCGTACGCCTGGAACGACATGTAGGTCGCCGAGTTCACGTCGCGCGTGACTTTCAGGATGTCGGGCACGGTCGCGGTGAACGCGAGCGTCGTCGCATGCAGCATCAGGATCACTTCGTTGCTGTAGCTCGGCAGCGAACGGCGTAGCGCGGATGGCAGGATCACGCGCGTATAGAGCTTGAAGCGCGACATGCCGTACGCCATGCCGGCCTCGATCTCGCCGGACGGCGTGGCCTTGATCGCGCCCGCGAAGATCTCCGTCGCGTACGCGGCTTCGTTCAGCACGAACGCGAGCAGCGTGCAGTTCATCGCGTTGCGGAAGAACGCATCGAGCAGCACGTGGTCGTGCACGACCTGCAGGCTGTAGATGCCCGTGTAGCACATCAGCAGCTGCACGTAGAGCGGCGTGCCGCG
>NZ_KV786821.1:0-1020 GCF_001806955.1 Burkholderia sp. HMSC10F09 | reverse complement strand
GCGCTTGCAAGCGCAGCCGGGGTCGCGCTCACGCGCCCTGCCCGTTCCAGCGCTTCGCCGCAATCGCGACGCGCTCGCCCAGCACTTCAGCCGTTTTCCGGTCGCTCTCGATGATCGCGTCGCCGCCCTGATCGGCATTCGCCTGCGCCATCGCGCCGAGGAACGAACCAAGCCGATTCAGATCGTTGACCGATCCCTGGCTGTTGTTGTTGCCGGGCATCAGGCCGAGACTCACCCACAGCATCTGGTGCTGGGCCGCGAAGATGGCGAGCTGCTGCAGCGTCGCCAGCTTGTCGCCGCTTTGCGAAGCGGAGACCGTGAAGCCGGCCGCGAGCTTGTCGCGCCACTTGCCCCAGTACTTCGACGACGCGTCCATGAATCCCTTGAACTGCGCGGACGCGCTGCCCATGTAGGTCGGCGAACCGAAGATGATCGCGTTCGCATCGTGTTCCAGATACGCCCAGTGATCGTCGATCGCCTCGACGGGGATCAGCTTCACCGACGCGCCGTCGACCTTCTCGACACCACGCGCGACGGCTTCCGCAATGACGGCCGCATGACCGTAGCCACTATGAAACACCACGGCAATTTCCGACATGAATGACTCCTTGTTCAAATTCAAAGGGAACGAGCGATGAAATGTTACCAGCTAAGTAACACATTTGCTCGCAAACGAATCGAGTCGCCGAACCCGGCCCGCGTCGCACGTCGTTGCGTCGATGATGAACGCGTACACCGCGTCGACCGTATCGGCGGAGCTCGGCACGTGTCCGCAATGACGAGTGCCGTGTCGAAACGATAGTGCGCGGGCAAACGCGCATAAATACGCATCGGGAAAATTCACCCGTTCGCGGTATGCGGCAATCGCTGCACGCCGCACGAGCGCAGCAACGAGGCCTGCTCGGCGGCGCGTGTTTTTCGATCGATCCGCAAAAAGCTGTTGACAGTCCTCGAGGACACGCTACAATAGCGGTCTTTCGCATCGCAGCAAGCGAAACGTGCCCAGGTGGCGGAATTGGT
>NZ_KV786820.1:0-32636 GCF_001806955.1 Burkholderia sp. HMSC10F09 | reverse complement strand
ATGTCCTAGGCCTCTAGACGAAGGGGACAAAATCTTTTCAGATTTGTCTGGTTTCGCTATCAACTACTCGATAACAGCGAAGCCGGAAATTTTAACTGCTTTAAATCGTTTTGTGAAGCATTTATTACTACATGACTTCGCGAAACGATTCGTTTGTTCTGTTGGTGGAGGTAAGCGGGATCGAACCGCTGACCTCTTGCATGCCATGCAAGCGCTCTCCCAGCTGAGCTATACCCCCTTGCAGAACAGAAATGAGATTATATGGACCTACTTTGCAGTTGTAAATAGCTTTTTGCGAATCGGGCGAATTTTTTTGCGAAGCCACGTCATCGTCGACGCGCGGCCTCGCGTCGACGCGCACTTACGCGAGCGCCGCCTCGATGCGCGACACGACGACGTCGCGATCGAACAGCGCGAGCACCGCGTCGATCGACGGCGTATGCGTGGTGCCCGCCACGAGCAGGCGCACCGGCATCGCGAGCTGCGGCATCTTCAGCTTGTGCGCGGCAAGCGTCGCCTTCAGCGCGGCCGAGATCGCATCCTTCGTCCAGTTGGCCGCCTTCAGCGCGGCGGCGAGATCGGCAAGCGCCGGCCGCACGGCGTCGGTCAGGTGCTGTGCGAGCGCATCGGCGTCCGGCGCCGGCACGCGGTAGAACATCGCCGCGCCTTCCGCGATTTCCTTGACCGTCGTCGCGCGATCCTTCATCAGCGCGATCACGGCCTCGAGCGCCGGGCCGGCCGCGAGCGCCGCGTCGTCGATCGCCAGCGCCGCGAGGAACGGTTTCGCGAGCGCGGCCAGGCGCGCGTTGTCGGCTTCCTTGATGTAGTGCGCGTTCAGCCAGTTCAGCTTGTTGTGGTCGTACTGCGCGGGCGACTTGCCGAGATGCTCGAGATCGAACCATTCGACGAACTGCTCACGCGAGAAGATTTCCGCATCGCCGTGCGACCAGCCCAGACGCGCGAGATAGTTGACGACCGCTTCCGGCAGATAACCGGCGTCGCGATACGCCATCACGCTCATCGCGCCGTGACGCTTGCTCATCTTCTCGCCCTGCTCGTTCAGCACGGTCGGCAGGTGCGCATACACGGGCGGCTCGCCGCCGAGCGCGCGCAGGATGTTGATTTGGCGCGGCGTGTTGTTCACGTGATCGTCGCCGCGGATCACGTGCGTGATGCCCATATCCATGTCGTCGACGACCACGCAGAAGTTGTAGATCGGCGTGCCGTCAGGACGCGCGATCACGAGATCGTCGAGTTCCTCGTTCGAGATCTCGACGCGCCCCTTCACCGCGTCGTCCCACACGACGGTGCCCGTCAGCGGATTGCGGAAACGCAGCACCGGCTTCACGCCCGGCGGCGGCTCCGGCAGCACCTTGCCGGGCTCCGGACGCCACGTGCCGTCATAGCGCGGCTTCAGGCCGGCCGCGCGCTGGCGTTCGCGCAGCGCGTCGAGTTCTTCGGCCGACATGTAGCACGGGTAGGCAAGCCCCTTCTCCAGCATCTGCGCGAGCACCTCGCGATAGCGGTCCATCCGCTGCATCTGGTAGATCGGGCCTTCGTCGAAATCGAGACCGAGCCATTCCATCCCTTCGAGGATCGCGTCGACGGCCTCCTTCGACGAGCGTTCGACGTCGGTATCCTCGATACGCAGCACGAACGTGCCTTTCATCTTGCGCGCGAACGCCCACGGATAAAGCGCGGAGCGGATGTTGCCGAGGTGGATGAAGCCGGTGGGACTCGGCGCGAAGCGGGTACGGACAGGACGGGTCATAAACGGTAACTCGAACGCCTGGGGCGCATGAATGATTCGACGCGGGATCGGCGGCGGCCATGCGAGCGGCTGCGTGCCGGCGACGCCCGGAACGGGAAAGAAGCCGGAATTATACTCGCGCCGCCCATCGCGCCAAGCGCGCCGCTTGCTTTATGATGTGCGCGCCGCGGCCGCCTGCCGGCGCCGCGCCGGTCGCGCGAACCTTGCCGCGCCGCCGCTCGCGAACCTATCGCCGCGCGGGCCCGACGGCCCGCCGCCCAGCCGCCGGAGAATCTTCGATGTCGTCCCCTCGCCTGTCGCGCCGCCAGTTCACGATCGCGTGCGCGTCCGCCAGCCTCGCCGCCTGCACTTCGTTCGGCGGCAAATCGCGCTCCGACAGCGCATCGAGTGCGACGCAGCCGCACGAAAAGCCGGTCAAGATCGGCATCGCGCTCGGCGGCGGCGCCGCGCGCGGCTTTTCGCATATCGGCGTGCTGAAGGCGCTCGAGGCGCGCGGCATCGCGATCGACCTCGTCGCCGGCACGAGCGCGGGCTCGGTGGTCGGCGCGCTGTATGCGTCGGGGATGAACGGCTTGCAGATCAACAAGATCGCACTCGACATGGATCAGGCGTCGATCAGCGACTGGGCGCTGCCGTTTCGCTCGCGCGGGCTGCTGCAGGGCGTCGCGCTGCAGAACTTCCTGAACAAGGCGCTCAACAATCGGCCGATCGAGAAAATGCCGAAGCCGCTCGGCATCGTCGCCACCGATCTGCAGAGCGGCCAGCCGATCCTGTTCCAGCAGGGCAATACGGGGCTCGCGGTGCGCGCGTCGTGCAGCGTGCCGTCCGTGTTCGAGCCGGTGAAGATCGGCAACCGCGAATACGTCGACGGCGGGCTCGTCAGCCCGGTGCCTGCGTCGTTCGCGCGCCGCATGGGCGCGAACTTCGTGATCGCGGTCGACATCTCGGCGCGCCCCGACGGCGCGGCGACGAACAACCCGATCGAGATGCTGCTGCAGACGTTCACGATCATGGGCCAGACGATCAAGACCTACGAACTCGACAAGTACGCGGACGTCGTGATCCGGCCGAATCTCGCCGCGATGGGCGGCAGCGACTTCAACCAGCGCAACGCGGCGATCCTCGCGGGCGAGGAAGCGGTCGCGCGGATCATGCCGGAACTGCAGCGCAAGCTCGCCGCGGCGCGCGGCGTTCCCGTCGCGTAACGTACGGCGCCGCCGTCGCGCCGCACACACAAAAGCCCCTGCCGCCTTCCGGCGACAGGGGCTTGTTCGATTCCGTCCGACCCGGACGAAAGCGCGTCAGTTGTTCGCGTTGTCCGCGTCGTTGCCGATCGTTGCGCGCACACGCTGGCGCAGATCGTCGGCCTTCATCGGAAACTGCGTCTCGATCCGGCGCGCGCCGGTGAAACGCTTTTCCCAGTAGCTGCTGTCGAGATCGTCGACACGCACGGTGCTGCCCGTCGACGGCGAGTGCACGAACTTGTTGTCGCCGATATAGATGCCGACGTGCGAGAACGTGCGGCGCATCGTGTTGAAGAACACGAGGTCGCCCGGCTTCAGGTTACTCATGCTTACCTTTTCGCCGACTCGGCTCATCTCTTCGGCGCGACGCGGCAGCGACATGCCGAGCGTGTCCTGGAACACGTAGCGCACGAAGCCGCTGCAATCGAGGCCCGAATCCGGCGAGTTGCCGCCCCAGCGGTAGCGCACGCCGATCATGTTGAGCGCGCTGACGACGACGTCGCCCGCCTTGCCCGCCATGCCCGACAGGAACGACTTCGCGCCGCCGCTCGACGGCTGGGCATTGGGCTGCTGGAGGGAGGAACCCGACCCGATCTGCGTCGAATTCGTGACATTTTGGTTAAAACTGCTGACTTCGTCGGCGAAAGCGCCGGGAGCTGCTGCGAACAGGGCGCCGATGAACAGCCCGGCGAGGGTGCGCGCGCATGCCTGGGTCAGGGATCGATGCTGCATTGGTCGATGGAATTTGCTTAAAAATCAGCTGATTGGCGGAAAATTTCGGTCGATACTAGCCAGCGCGTAATCGTTTGTCAAAACAAATTAAAAAATTCAATCGAGATAGTCTGACCATTGAGCCCTATCACGCTTTCCAGACCGCTTTCAACAGTTTTTGTGTGTAAGGATGTGACGGCCTCGCGAAGATCTGCTCGACGTCGCCCGACTCCACGATCATCCCGCCCTGCATCACCGCGACACGGTGCGCCATCGCACCGATCACCTCCAGGTCGTGGCTGATGAAGACATAGCCGAGGTTGTATTTCTGCTGAAGATTCGCGAGCAGCTTCAACACTTGCTGCTGGATCGAAACGTCGAGCGCGGACGTCGGTTCGTCGAGGATCAGCACGCGCGGCTCGAGCACGAGCGCGCGCGCGATCGCGATCCGCTGGCGCTGGCCGCCGGAGAATTCATGCGGATAACGATGCAGCACGGTGCGGTCGAGCCCGACCTCGCGCAGCACCGCGACCGATTTCGCGCGGCGCGCGTCGGGCGTCAGGTCGGGCCGATGCAGTTCGAGCCCCTCGCCGACGATCCGCTCGATCGTGTGACGCGGCGACAGCGAGCTGAAGGGGTCCTGAAAGACGACCTGCATGTTCGCGCGCAGCGCGGTCTGCTCGCGGCCGCGATACGTCGACAGCGCGCGGCCCTGGAATTCGATGTCGCCGTGTACGGTCTTCTGCAGCCCGAGCAGCGCCATCGCAAGCGTCGATTTGCCGGAGCCCGATTCGCCGACGATGCCGAGCGTCTCGCCCTGCCGCACCGACACCGACACGTCGGACACCGCCGTCACCGGCGTCGTGCCGAACCAGCCCGCGAGGCCGGGCCGCTTGCGCGCGAACTGCACGCTGACGTGACGCGCGTCGAGCAGCACCGGCGCGATCGGCATCACCGGCGCGACCGCGCGCTGCGGCCGGCTGTTCAGCAGTCGCTGCGTATACGGATGCTGGGGCTCGGCGAAGATCCGCTCGACGGGCCCGCTCTCGACGAGCCGGCCACGCTCCATCACCGCCACGCGTTCAGCGAAACGCCGTACGAGGTTCAGGTCGTGCGTGATCAGCAGGATCGCCATCCCGCGCTTTTCCGCTTCTTCGCGCTGCAGTTCCAGCAGCAGATCGACGATCTGCGCGCGGATCGTCACGTCGAGCGCGGTGGTCGGCTCGTCGGCGAGCAGCAGACGCGGCCGGCAGGCGAGCGCCATCGCGATCATCGCGCGCTGACGCTGCCCGCCCGACAACTGGTGCGCATAGCTGTCGACACGCCGATCGGGTTCCGCGATGCCGGTGCGCGCGAGCAGCGCGATGGCGCGCTTGCGCGCCTCCGCGGCGCTCACGCCGTCGTGCAGCACGATCGTCTCCGCGATCTGCGCGCCGATCGTGTACAGCGGATTCAGCGCCGTCATCGGTTCCTGGAAGATCATCGCGATGTCGGCGCCGCGCAGCGCGCGCATCTCGCGCTCGCTCTTCGCGCCGAGGTCCTGCCCCGCGAAGCGGATCGTGCCGCCCACGTCGGCGTCGCGCAGCAGGCGCAGGATCGACAGCGCCGTCACGCTCTTGCCCGAACCCGATTCGCCGACGAGCGCGACGCGCTCGCCGCGGCCGATCGCGAACGTCACGTCGTCGACGGCGACCGTGTCGCCGAAGCGCACGTTCAGATGCTCGAGCGCCAGCAACGGCTCGTCGTGCGTCGATACGGTCGCGCCGTTCATCGCTGCCCTCCCGCCGCACGCATCGAATCGGCGATGCGCGTGTCGAGCGCGTTGCGCAGCGCGTCGCCCATGAAGGTCAGCAGCAGCAGCGTCGCGACCAGCACGCCGAACGTCGACAACGAGATCCACCACGCATCGAGATTGCCCTTGCCCTGCGCGAGCAGTTCGCCGAGGCTCGGCGTCGGCGGCGGAACGCCGAGCCCGAGGAAGTCGAGGCTCGTGAGCGCGAGAATCGCGCCGCTCATGCGGAACGGCAGGAACGTGATCACGGGCGTCAGGCTGTTCGGCAGCACGTGGCGCCAGATGATCTGCCAGTTCGTCAGCCCCATCGCGCGCGCCGCGCGCACGTAGTCCTGCGTGCGGTTGCGCAGGAATTCGGCGCGCACGTAGTCGGCGAGCCCGATCCAGCCGAACAGCGACAGCAGCACGATCAGCAGCAGGAAGCTCGGCTCGAAGATCGACGCGAAGATGATCAGCAGATACAGCTCGGGCAGCGAGCTCCAGATCTCGATCAGCCGCTGTCCGACGATGTCGATGCGGCCGCCGAAAAAGCCCTGCACCGCGCCGGCGGCGATCCCGAGCAGCGTGCCGATCGCGGTCAGGATCAGCCCGAACTCGACCGACACGCGGAATCCGTACACGAGCCGCGCGAACAGGTCGCGGCCCTGCGCGTCGGTGCCGAGCCAGTTCTCGCGCGACGGCGGCGCCGGATTCGGCTCCTTCGAGAAGTAGTTCAGCGTGTCGTAGTAATAGCGGTTCGGCGGATAGACGACGAAGTTGCCGGGTGCCTCGAGCCGCTTGCGCACGTACGGATCGAGATAGTCGGCCGGCGTCGGGAAATCGCCGCCGAACGTCGTCTCCGGATACGCGTGGAACAGCGGGAAATAGTAATGACCGTCGTAGCGGACGACGAGCGGCTTGTCGTTCGACCACAGCGGCGCGGCGATGCTGGCCGCGAACGCGACGACGAAGATCACGAAACTCCAGTAGCCGAGCTTCTGCTGCCGGAAACGCTGCCACACGCGGCGTGCGGGCGACGGCGACACGTGCGCCCGCGCGGCCTCGACGCGGGACGGCGCAGCGACGCGGCTCATCGCGCACCTCGTCGCGACGCGGCGCACGGACTGACGAACGGGCCGCGGCGCGGCAGGCGGACGGACGGTTTCAAGTCAGCGCTCCAGGTTTTCGAATTGAATGCGCGGATCGACCCACACGTAGCAGAGGTCCGAAATCAGCTTGGTCGCGAGCCCGATCAGCGTAAACAGATACAGCGTGCCGAGCACGACCGGATAGTCGCGGCGCACGACCGACTCGTACGACAGCAGGCCGAGGCCGTCGAGCGAGAACAGCGTCTCGATCAGCAGGCTGCCGGTAAAGAAGGCGCCGATGAACGCGGCCGGAAAGCCGACGATCAGCGGCAGCATCGCGTTGCGGAATACGTGCTTCCAGAGCACCGTACGCTCGCCGAGCCCTTTCGCCCGCGCGGTCAGCACGTACTGGCGGCGGATTTCGTCGAGGAACGCGTTCTTCGTCAGCATCGTCACGACCGCGAAGCTGCCGACGACCGACGCGGTGATCGGCAGCGCGATGTGCCACAAATAATCGAGCACCTTGCCGGCGACCGATAGCTGCGCGAAGTTGTCGGACGTGAGGCCGCGCAGCGGGAACAGTTGCCAGAACGAGCCGCCGCCGAACAGGACGAGCAGCAGCACGCCGAGTACGAACCCCGGAATCGCGTAGCCGACGAGCACGACGAGGCTCGTCGCGACGTCGAACGGCGAACCGTTGCGCACGGCCTTCGCGATGCCGAGCGGCACCGAGATCAGGTACGTCAGAAAGAACGTCCACAGGCCGATGCTGATCGACACCGGCAGCTTCTGGACGATCAGCGACCACACGCTCTGATGGCGAAAATAGCTGTCGCCGAGATCGAAGCGCGCGAAGCGCTCGAGCATCAGCCAGTAGCGTTCGAGCGGCGGCTTGTCGAAGCCGTACAGCGCCTTCAGCTGTGCGATCTGCTGCGGATCGACGCCCGTATGCGCGCGCATGCCGAACGGCGTCGCGCCCTGCTCCGTCGCGCCCTTGCGCAGTTCCTGCACCGCCTGCTCGACGGGGCCGCCCGGCACGAACTGGATCACGACGAACGTGAGCGTCAGCACGCCGACGAGCGTCGGAATCATGAGCAGCAGGCGTTTGAGGATGTAGCTCCACATGGCGTCGACTCGCGATCGATAGGCTTGGATGAAAGTTCGGTTGAACGACGGGCCGCGGGCGCGGCTTCAATGATCGGGCTTCGCCCACCACGTCGATACGACCCAGCTCTCCGCCGAATAGTACAGCGGCAGCGTCTGCGGATACGCAAGCGTGCGCTTGTAGGCAATCCGATGCGTCGTGCTGTACCACTGCGGAATCGCGTAGTAGCCGTGCATCAGCACGCGATCGAGCGCGTGCGTCGCGTCGAGCAGCTGCTCGCGCGTCTGCGCGGCCGTCAGCGCGCGCAGCAGCGTGTCGACGGCCGGCGACTTCAGGCCGATGAGGTTGTCCGAGCCCGGCGTGTCCGCGAACTGGCTGCCGAAGCGCGCGAGCTGCTCGGTGCCCGGCACCTGCACGCCCGGATAGCGGACCGTCGTCATGTCGTAGTCGAATGCGTCGAGACGCTTTTGCAGCAGCGCGAAATCGGCCGTGCGAAAGCGCACGTCGATGCCGAGCTTCGCGAGATTGCGCTGATACGCGGTCACGACCGGCGCGAACGCGGACCCCGCATCGTCGAGGATCTCGAACGTAAACGGATCGCCGTTCGCGTTGCGCAGCGCGCCGTCGCGGTAGGTCCAGCCGGCCTCGGCCAGCAGCGCGCGTGCTTTCAGCAGGTTCGCACGCAGCGAACCGGGCGGATTCGTGCTCGGTTGCGTCACCATCGGGCCGAACACGGCGGGATCCAGTTGCGCGCGCAGCGGTTCGAGCAGCTTCAGCTCGCCTTCGCCCGGTGTGCCGGTCGCCTGCAGGTCGGTATCGGCGAAGTAGCTATCCAGACGCGTATAGCCGCCGAAGAACAGCTGGCGATTCAGCCATTCGAAATCGAAGGCGAGGTCGAGCGCCTTGCGCACGCGCACGTCGCGAAACAGCGGACGCCGCAGATTCATGAAGAAGCCCTGCATGCCGGCGCCGTTATGCTGGCGGAATTCGCGCTTCACCAGTTCGCCGCTGTCGAAGCGCTTGCCGACGTCGCGCCGCACCCAGTTGCGCGCGATGTACTCGACGAGCACGTCGTACTCGCCGGCCTTGAACGCCTCGAGCCGCGCGATGCCGTCGCCGTAGAGCTTGTAGACGATCCGGTCGAAGTTGTTCGTGCCGACGCGCACCGGCAGGTCGGCGCCCCAGTACGCGGGATTGCGCCGGTACGTGATCGTGCGGCCGT
The DNA here is from genome assembly GCF_001806955.1 of Burkholderia sp. HMSC10F09. NCBI lineage: Bacteria > Pseudomonadati > Pseudomonadota > Betaproteobacteria > Burkholderiales > Burkholderiaceae > Burkholderia > Burkholderia sp. HMSC10F09. Next base: position 23,724 of record NZ_KV786820.1, on the reverse strand, counting down.
TGTCGTAATGATCGATCAGGTACGGCCCGCTGCCGATCGGCTGCTCGAACGCGAGCTGATCGAACGGGATGCGCGAGCCGTCCGCGCGCAGCCCCCATTTGTGCGAGAAGATCGGCACGCCGCCCGCGATCAGCGGCAGTTCGCGATTGGCGCTGCGGAACTCGAAGCGCACCGTCGCAGGATCGACGACGACCGCGCGTGAAATTTCGGCGAAGTACGCGGCAAACTGCGGCGCCGCCTGCTTGCTCTTCAGCGTATCGAACGAGTACTTGACGTCGTCGGCCGTCACCGGATCGCCGTTCGAAAAGCGCGCGCGTGGATTCAGGTGGAACGTGACCGAGCGGCGGTCGGGCGCGACCGCGATGTCGTCGGCGAGCAGTCCGTACGCGGACGCCGGTTCGTCGAGGCTGCCCGTGGCGAGGCTTTCGAACAGCAGGTCGATGCCGGGCGCGACGTTGCCACGCAGCGTATACGGATTGAACTTGTCGAACGACGTGAGCCGGTTCGGGTTCGCGAGCACGAGCGTGCCGCCCTTCGGCGCATTCGGATTCACGTAGTCGAAATGCCGGAACCCCGGCGGATATTTCGGCTCGCCGTACTGCGCGATCGCGTATGCGGCATGCGCGGCCGTCGCCGCAAGCGCCGCGTGCAACGCGAACGCCGCGGCGGCGGCGCCGGCCGTGCGCAGTGCCTGTGCGGCGCGGCCGCGCACGCGCGTGGCGGCGGTCCATCGCGAACCCATCGTCATAGAAGCCCTGTCGTTCGATTGACGGAAGTAACGAGGGACGATTCTACCCATTCGATCGCCGATGAAGCCACCGCGGGCCGCTGCCCGGCCGTTGCGCACGCGGCGCACCCAAAAGAAAAACCGCCACGAGGGCGGTTTTCCGGGATGCGACGCGACGTGCGCGACGGCGGACGGCGATCATCGCCAGCCGTTGTGGCGGCCGCGATCGTGATCGCCCCAGCCGCGGCCGTGATGGCGGTACCACTCCTCGCGACGCCAGTAGCGATGGCCGTCCCAGTAACGATCGCCATGCCAGCCGATCACGATCGCCGGCGGCGGTGCATACACGGGCGCCGGCTGATAGACGACCGGCGGCGGAGGCGGCGGCGCATACACGGGCGCGGGCGCGACGTAGACCGGTGCCGGCACGCCGACGTTGATCCCGACATTGACACCCGCCATTGCTGCGCCCGACACCAGCAGGGCCGTCATACCGGTCAGCAGCGACGCAACACGCAAGGTCTTCATGGGTTCCTCTTCTGGTTGTTTCATGTGTGATTCGACTATAACGGGAAGCACCGGCCACGCATATTTCAAGTTTGTAAGAACTGATGCGCGGAATCGCAACACCGAACGCTCGCTAACGTCTTGTAACAATCGACGCAGCCGCGGCCGCGCGTGGCCGCGCGCAATCATACTGCGGGCGCGCGTCCGCATGCCGGACGAAAAAAAGGCGGCACCTATGTGCCGCCCTCTCGTTGCGCGGTCGAGCTGCGCGTCGCGCTGACGCTCAGCGCGACATCATGTTCATGCTGACGTTGTGCATCACCCACAGCGTGCCGACGATCAGGATCGCCGCGGTCAGCACCGTGTAACTGAACGCCATCACGTTCCAGCGCTGGCCCGACGAGCCGTTCATGTGCAGGAAATACACGAGGTGCACGACGATCTGCACGAACGCGAGCACGGCAAGCGCGACGAGCGACGCATGCGGCGACAGCACGCCGCCCATCACGAGGCCGAACGACGCGGCCGTCAGTAGCACCGACAGGATGAAGCCGGCAACATAGCTGCCGACGCTGCCGTGCCCTTCTTCGAGTTGAGACGAATGCGAATGGGCCATTTAGATCACGCTCGCAAGATAGACAAAGGTAAACACGCAGATCCACACGATATCGAGGAAGTGCCAGAAAAGGCTCAGGCACGTCAGGCGCCGCAGATCGCGATCGGTCAGGTCGCCGCCGCGCGCGACGATCTGCCCGGCCAGCACGATCATCCACAGCAGGCCGGCCGTCACGTGCAGCCCGTGCGTGCCGACCAGCGTGAAGAACGCGGACAGGAACGCGCTGCGCTGCGGGCCGGCCCCTTCCGCGATCAGGTGCGAGAACTCGCGCAGTTCCATCGCGAGAAACGCCGCGCCGAGCACGAACGTCACCGCGAGCCAGCCGAGCAGCGCGCCGCGGCGCTGCTTGTAGGCGGCGAGCATCGCGAAGCCGTACGTGATGCTCGAGAGCAGCAGCGCGGCCGTTTCGATCGCGACGCCCGGAATGTCGAACAGGTCCTTCGCGGTCGGCCCGCCCGCATACTGGTTGCCCAGCACCGCGAACGTCGCGAACAGCGCCGCGAAGATTACGCAGTCGGTCATCAGATACAGCCAGAAGCCGAACACCGAATGCGACGGCGGATGGTCGTCGTGCTCGAGCAGCGTGGCGCTCAAGGTTTTCTGCAACATCAGTTGGCCTCCAGTTCGACGTCGTCGACGCGGGCGATCGCGCGCTTCGACGATTGCTTGTCTTCGGTCTTGCGCACGGTCGACGCCGGGATGTAGTACCCGTCGTTGTCGCGCGAGCTATAGATCACGAGCGTCGCGACGATGCCGACGAGCCCGGCGATCGCGAGCCACCAGATGTGCCACACGAGCGCGAAACCGAGCACGAGGCTGAATACGCCGATCACGAGACCCGCGCAGGTGTTCGACGGCATGTGGATATCGCGGATCGCGGCCGGGTTCGCGCGGGTGTCGCCGCGCGCCTTCATGTCCGCATAGGCGTCGAGCGCGCGCACCTGCGGAATCACCGCGAAGTTGTACTCGGCCGGCGGCGACGTCGTGGCCCATTCGAGCGTGCGGCCGCCCCACGGATCGCCGGTCGTGTCGCGGTATGCCGGCAAGTTGCGGTTGCGGATGCTGACGACGAGCTGCAGCAGCTGGCACGCGATGCCGATCGCGATCAGCACGGCGCCGAACGCGGCGACGAGCAGCCACGGATGCCATGCCGGGTTGTCGTAGTGATTCAGCCGGCGCGTCATGCCCATGAAGCCGAGCACGTAGAGCGGCACGAACGCGACGTAGAAGCCGACCTGCCAGAACCAGAACGCGGCCTTGCCGAGCGTCTCGTTCAGCTTGAAGCCGAACGCCTTCGGGAACCAGTAGTTGAAGCCCGCGAGATAGCCGAACAGCACGCCGCCGATGATCACGTTATGGAAGTGCGCGATCAGGAACAGGCTGTTGTGCAGCACGAAGTCCGCGCCCGGAATCGCCATCATCACGCCCGTCATCCCGCCGAGCGTGAACGTGACCATGAAGCCGATCGTCCACAGCACGGGCGTCGTGAAGCGGATCCGGCCGCGGTACATCGTAAACAGCCAGTTGAACACCTTCACGCCGGTCGGAATCGCGATGATCATCGTCATGATCCCGAAGAACGCGTTCACGTTCGCGCCCGAGCCCATCGTGAAGAAGTGGTGCAGCCAGACGAGGAACGACAGCACCATGATCGCGCAGGTCGCGTAGACCATCGTCTTGTAGCCGAACAGCGGCTTCTTCGAGAACGTCGCGATGACTTCCGAGAAGATGCCGAACGCCGGCAGGATCAGGATGTATACCTCCGGATGCCCCCACGCCCAGATCAGGTTCAGGTACAGCATCGCGTTGCCGCCCGCTTCGTTCGTGAAGAAGTGCATGCCGAGGTAGCGGTCGAGACCGAGCAGCGCGAGCGTGGCCGTCAGGATCGGGAACGACGCCATGATCAGCACGTTCGTGCAGAGCGCCGTCCACGTGAACACCGGCATCTTCATCAGCGTCATGCCGGGCGCGCGCATCTTGATGATCGTCACGAAGAAGTTCACGCCGGTCAGCAGCGTGCCGACGCCGGAGATTTGCAGCGCCCACAGATAGTAGTCGACCCCTACCCCCGGACTGAACTGCAGCTCGGACAGCGGCGGATACGCGAGCCAGCCCGTCTGCGCGAATTCGCCGATCACGAGCGAGATGTTGATCAGGATCGCGCTGACGGCCGTCATCCAGAAGCTCAGCGAGTTGATGAACGGGAACGCGACGTCGCGCGCGCCGATCTGCAGCGGCACGATCAGATTCATCAGGCCGACCATGAACACCATCGCCATGAAGAAGATCATGATCACGCCGTGCGCCGTGAAGATCTGATCGTAGTGATGCGGCGGCAGATAGCCGGGCGCGTTGTACGCGAGCGCGAGCTGCATGCGCATCATGATCGCGTCCGCGAAGCCGCGCAGCAGCATGATCAGCGCGACGATGATGTACATCACGCCGAGCTTCTTGTGGTCGACCGTCGTCAGCCATTCGGTCCACAGCCATTTCCAGCGGCCGGTGATCGTCAGTGCGGCGAGAATGCCCAGCACGACCAGCCCCATGAAGGCGCCGGCCCCCATGATGATGGGCTGATCGAACGGGATCGCCGAGAGTGTGAGTTTGCCGAACATGCGTTACCCCTTCGTGCCGCAGGCGGCGTCCTTCAGATCGAGGACGTGGCCGTCGTTGTATTTCGCGATGATGTTGTGGAAGAGCCGCGGATCGACGGACGAGAAGTAGCGCACCGGCGCTTTCTCGCTCCGCTGCGCGACCTGGCCGTACACCGTCGCATCGAGCCGGTCCGGCGAGGCCTTCACCTTCTGCACCCACGCGTCGAACTGTTCGCGCGGCTCCGCGAGCGTGCGGAACTTCATGTCCGAGAAGCCGCGGCCGCTGAAGTTTGCGGACGTGCCGGCATAATTGCCCGGCTCGTCGGCGATCAGGTGCAGGCGCGTTTGCATGCCCGCCATCGCGTACACCTGGCCGCCCAGCTGCGGAATGAAGAACGAGTTCATCACCGAATCGGACGTGATGCGGAAGTTCACCGGCGTGCCGACCGGAATCGCCAGCTGGTTCACCGACGCGATGCCGAGCTCCGGATAGATGAACAGCCATTTCCAGTCGAGCGCGACGACCTCGACGTCGATCGGCTTCACCGACGACTCGAGCGGCTTGTACGGATCGAGCTCGTGCGTGGTCTTCCACGTGAGCACGCCGAGGAACAGGATGATCAGCGTCGGGACCGTCCAGATCACGACTTCGATCGCAGTCGAATGCGACCAATCGGGCGCATACGTCGCGTTGCGATTCGATGCGCGATACCGCCACGCAAACCACAGCGTCAGCAGGATCACCGGCACGACGACGATCAGCATCGCCCACGTCGACGTCGCGATCAGCGACTTTTCCGCCGCCCCCACACTTCCTTTCGGATTCAGTACGTCTAAATTACATCCTGACAGGCTGAGTACCGCGCCGATCGACATCAGCGTTGCCCAGCCTCTTGAAGCTCTTCTTTTCATCACACCGCCCGAGAGTCATTGGAATCGTTGCGTCTGCCCGATGCGCATTCGATCCACGAAAGTGGCCGCATCATACGTCGCGCGAGCACGATGAAAAACCGATGGCGGCGGCAAATCATCATTGCAGAATCTGCCGTGAGTCAAAGTGTCGCGGGGTGATCGCGCACGTGCGTAGGCCGATCCGGCGCACGTCGCGCCGGACCGAGATCGATGTGCATGCAACGGTATTCACGCGCCGCGCGTACGCGGCGCACGCGGGGCTCGTTCAGTCGTGAGCGGCCGCCATGTAAGCCGGCTGCGCGGGCGCCGTATCGTCGCCGGCCGGCAGTTTCGAGCGGCTCGCATCCGCGAGCAGGCGGCCGACGGTCGGATCGATCGCATCGGTGAACGGCTTCGGATCGATGCCGACCGCGAGCACGATCAGCGCGAGCGACGCGAACATCGCGATCTCGCGGCCGCTCAGATCGACGAGCTTCGCGATGCTCGCGCTCGGCGCCCTGCCCCACACGACGCGCTTGAGCATCCAGAGCGTGTACGACGCGCTGAAGATCAGCGTCAGCGCGGCGGCCGCGCCGATCCAGAAGTTCACGCGGATCGCACCCATGATCACCATGAATTCGCCGACGAAGCCCGACGTGCCCGGCAGGCCGACGTTCGCCATCGCGAACAGCACGGCAAACATCGCGAAGCGCGGCATCGCGCTCGCGACGCCGCCGTATGCGGTCATCTCGCGCTGCTTCGTGCGATCGACGAGCACGCTCGCGCACAGCAGCATCGCGCCCGCGACGAAGCCGTACGACACGAGCTGCACGATCGCGCCTTCGACGCCGATCCGGTTAAACAGGAACAGCCCGAGCGTGACGATGCCCATGTGCGCAACCGTCGAATACGCGAGCAGCTTGCCGAAATCGGTTTGCGCGAGCGCGAGCAGGCTCGCATAGACGATCGCGAACAGCGACAGCGCGATCACGGCCGGCGCGAAGAAATGGCTCGCGTCGGGCGTGATCGGCAGCGCGAAGCGCAGGAAACCGTAGCCGCCGAGCTTCAGCATCGCGAGCATCAGCGCCGCGCCGGTCGGGCCGTCGGTGTAGACGTCGCGCAGCCAGGTATGGACCGGCCACATCGGCACCTTGACCGCGAATGCCGCGAAAAAGCCGAGGAACACCAGCAGCTGCGGCGCGAAACCGAGCTGCAGCGTGCGCCACGCGGCCATGTCGAACGTGTGCGATTTCGCGTACAGGTACAGCATCGCCATCAGCAGCAGCAGCGATCCGGCGAACGAGATGAAGAAGAACTTCACGGCCGCGTACACGCGATGCTCGCGGCCCCACGTGCCGATCAGCAGGTACAGCGGGATCAGCGTCGCCTCGAAGAAGATGAAGAACAGCAGCCCGTCCTGTGCGACGAAGACGCCGATCATCAGCCCCGAGAGGATCTGGAACGACGCGTAATACTGCGCGACGCGCACCGTGACGGCCTGCCACGATGCGACGACGACCACGAGCGTCGTGAAGGCGGTCAGCACGACGAGCCACAGCGACGCGCCGTCGACACCGGTGCGCCAGCCGGCACCGAACGCCGACAAGCCGTTGCGGTTTTCGACGAACTGCATCGCCGCCGCGTGCGGATCGAAACCGGCCACGATGGGCGCTACCGCGGCGAGCCCCGCGATCGCACCGATCAGCGCGATGAGGCGCGTCCGCTGCAGATGTTGGTCGGACCCGGCGCGCAGCAGGCACGCACCGAACAGGATCGGAGCCCAGATCGCCAGGCTCAGAAAGGGAAAATCATGCATGTCAACAAGGCCTTGAGGATGGCGCGCGCCGCCGGACGACAGGCGCGACGAAAGAAACGAAACCGAAACGACAGGTAGATTTCGTGAATCGCCAGTGTTGGCAAAATGTAAAGCGACATCTCGCGGAAGCTTGATGCCGCTCAAAGCGCTATCGGGTTAACCAGCATAAAACGGCTGATTATTTTTTGCAGCGCAGCAGTGAGCGTTCTGTGGCCGTCGCGGCAACTCGCTGATTTTTATGTGTAATTTTTTGTATTTCTGCGATACACAGATCAATGGAACCGGTGCGATGCCGCATTTTTGTCCATTGGGCAGGGTGTAGGCGACGGGGGAAGCGGGATGCGGCATGACCATCGCATGGCGTCACGCGGCGCCCGAATGCTTACATCGAAACTTACAATTAAATTTCGATCAACCCGGCATCGTGCGCCGGACACTGCAGGGCACGATGACGCGCGCACACGGACGTTGAATCGGGCATCGGACATCATTCGCGAGGCAAGGCCGGGCGCGTTGCATCGGAATCGAACCCATGCGATCACCCGATCGTTGCGGACAACGAACCGATTGCGCGGCCTGAAAAAGAAAAGCCCCGCAAGTCCGAAAACTTGCGGGGCTTGTTCCGCCATTGCTGGCGGAGACGGAGGGATTCGAACCCTCGATCCAGGTTTTGGCCCAGATGCTCCCTTAGCAGGGGAGTGCCTTCGACCTCTCGGCCACGTCTCCCAAACTTTCGCTCGCACCAGGGAGGCAGTGCGACGAGAACGAGATAATATAGGGTTTCGAACCGCACGTCAATTTCCGTGATGCATTTTCTTCAACGCATCACGAAAATTTCATCACGCCTGCTCGAGCTCGAACGCCTTGTGCAGCGCGCGCACGGCGAGTTCCATGTACTTCTCGTCGATCAGCACCGAGATCTTGATTTCCGACGTCGAGATCATCTGGATGTTGATGCCCTCTTCCGACAGCGTGCGGAACATCTTGCTCGCGACACCGACGTGCGAACGCATGCCGACGCCGACGACCGACACCTTCGACACCTTCGGATCGCCCTGCACCTGCTCGGCGTTCACGTGGCCCTTCACCTGGTTCGTGAGGATGTCCATCGCCTTCTGATAGTCGCCACGGCCGACCGTGAACGTGAAGTCCGTCTTGCCCTGCACGCTCTGGTTCTGGATGATCATGTCGACGTCGATGTTCGCGTCGGCGACCGGGCCGAGAATCTGATACGCGATGCCCGGCTTGTCGGGCACACCCATCACCGCAATGCGTGCTTCGTCGCGCTGGAACGCGATGCCGGAAATGACTGCCTTTTCCATGGTCTCGTCTTCTTCAAAAGTAATCAGGGTGCCCGAGCGCATTTCCTCGTCGAGCGCAATCAGCGGATCGGTCAGGCTCGACAGCACGCGCGTCTTCACCTGGTATTTGCCGGCGAATTCGACCGAGCGGATCTGCAGGACCTTCGAGCCGAGACTCGCCATCTCCAGCATCTCTTCGAACGTCACGCGATCGAGGCGACGCGCCTCTTCGACGACGCGCGGATCGGTGGTATACACGCCGTCCACGTCCGTATAGATCAGGCACTCTTCCGCGCCGAGCGCGGCCGCGACCGCCACCGCCGACGTGTCCGAGCCGCCGCGGCCCAGCGTCGTGATGTGACCGTCCGGATCGACGCCCTGGAAGCCCGTGATGATCACGACCTTGCCGGCGTTCAGATCGGCCTTCACGCGCTCGTCGTCGATCGAGTGGATGCGCGCCTTCGTAAACGCGCTGTCGGTCTTGATCGGCACTTGCCAGCCGGCATAGCTCACGGCTTCGACGCCGATTTCCTGCAGCGCGATCGACAGCAGACCGACGCTGACCTGCTCGCCGGTCGACGCGATCATGTCGAGCTCACGCGGGCTCGGCTGGCTCGAAATCTCTTTCGCGAGACCGAGCAGACGGTTGGTTTCGCCGGACATCGCAGACGGCACGACCACCATCTGGTGCCCGGCCTGATGCCATTTTGCGACGCGTTTCGCGACGTTCTTGATGCGCTCGACCGAGCCCATCGAAGTGCCGCCGTATTTGTGTACGATGAGTGCCATTGTCGTTCTGAACTGGAGAAGAGACCGCACGGGCGCGCTGGACAGACCGCGTTGCCGTTCAGTCACGCGGCTTGTGGCTCTGGACGGACGACGAGGGGAACGGCTGGGACGCAACACGCAAGCGTGACGGAGTTTGCCCGGAAGGCCGATCAGGCCGCGCAAACCGGGTACGTCACGCGGAAAACCTGCACAAATCGCTCAAAAATCGAGCCGAGCAAACGCCTGAGCGTACCCGATAGACGCCCGCTTGACAAGCCGCCGGCCGCGTCCGCGCGTGTTCCGGCGCCCTTTACCGGTGCGGCCGACAGCGCCGCGCGGCGCGCCGTTGTCGACCGGTCGCCGTCACGCGATCAGCAGGTCGGGCCGCCATTCGATGCGGCGCCATGCGTGGCCGCCCTGCGGCACGCCATCGCGGTTCACGCCGAGCCGCGGCACGTAGATCAGCCGGTCGCCCGCGAACAGCAGCGGCACGTCGCGCTGCCACGCGGGCACGCCGCGCTCCTGAAACAGGTTCTTCAGCGTCCGGCTCGGGCCGTCCGGCCACATGCGCATCCGCTCGCCGCCCGCGCGTGCGCGCGCGATCAGCGGCGCGCTGCGCAGCAACGTCTCGGGCAGCGCGTCGTCGCTGCCGGCGTCGGCGCGCGCAAACACGAACGTGCCGCGCCATCCGGGCAGATGCCAGATCTCCTGGCCGTCCCAGGCGAGCGACGCGTCCGCGTGCGGCGTGCCGGTGCCGTCGTCGCGCGGCGCCGCGCTGTCGCCGGCTTCCCAGTAAACGGTATCGCGATAGAGGCGCAGGCACTGCCCCGCATGATCGACGCGCAGCGCATGCGCATCGTGCGCGTCGCGCAGCTGGCGCATCATGTCGGCCAGCCGCGCGGCCGACGCGCCCGGCAAGCCGAGCCGGCGCATCCAGTAGCGCAGCAGGTTCGCGCCGCGCACGTCGTCGAACGCGATCAGCGCATCGCGCGACAACGCACGTCCGTCGTCGCGCGCGGCCGCCACGAAATCCAGCTCGGCCAGATCGTCGAGCAGCCGCTGCGCCGCCGCCGCATGCTGTGCGGCGCGGCCGAGCGCGTCGCGAAAGCCGGGGAAATGCACGGCCAGCGCCGGCAGTACGTCGATGCGCAGTGCGTTGCGCGCATAGCGCGTATCGGCGTTCGATTCGTCGTCGATCCACGACAGCGCGTGCTCCGCCGCATAACGCTCCAGTTGCGCACGCAACAATCGCAGCAGCGGCCGCACACGCTCGACGGACGCGCCGTCGGGCCGATAGCGCGGCGCCATCGCGGCGAGCCCGGCAATGCCTGCACCGCGCAGCAGCTGCAGCAGCACGGTTTCGGCCTGATCGTCCGCATGCTGCGCAAGCCAGAGCGCCGCCGCGCCGTGCCGTTCGCACATCGCGTCGAGCGCCGCATAGCGACGCTCGCGCGCACTCGCCTCGATGCCGACGCCGCTGTCGCGCGGCACGTCGACATGCATCGCCTCGAACGCCACACCGAGCCGCGCGGCCTGCTCGCGCGCATGTGCAGCCCACGCGTCGGCGTTCGCGCTCAGGCCGTGATGGACGTGCAGTGCGACGCAGCGCGACGCGCCGGCCACGCGCACGGCCGCGTCCAGCAGTACCGACGAATCGAGACCGCCGCTATACGCGATCGCGATCCGCGCGCCGCCCGGCACACCGGAAAGCGCAACGCCGACCGCATCGAGGACGACACGGTCGGCGGAGTATTGGTTCGGCGGGATCACGAGGCGGATGCGCGCATCGTGACGCGCGCAACGGGTACGCAGCCGGTCATGCGCCCGGCGTGGTTTCCTTGAACTTGCCGTACGCCATCAGGCGTTCGAAGCGGCGCTCGCGCAGCGCGTCGATGCTCATGCCCTGGAACTGGCGCAGCGAATCGGCAAGCGCGCGGCGCAGCAGCGCGGCCATTCCCTTCGGATCGCGATGCGCGCCGCCGAGCGGCTCGTTGACGATCTTGTCGATCAGGCCGAGCGCCTTCAGGCGATGCGCGGTCAGCCCGAGCGCTTCCGCGGCTTCGGGCGCCTTGGCGGCACTCTTCCACAGAATCGACGCGCAGCCTTCCGGCGAGATCACCGAGTACGTCGAGAACTGCAGCATCATCACGGTATCGGCCACCGCGATCGCGAGCGCACCGCCCGAACCGCCCTCGCCGATCACCGTCGTAATGATCGGCGTCTTCAATTCGGCCATCACGTACAGATTGCGGCCGATCGCCTCCGACTGGCCACGCTCTTCCGCGCCGATGCCCGGATATGCACCCGGCGTATCGACGAACGTGAAGATCGGCAGCCCGAACTTCTCGGCCAGACGCATCAGGCGCTCGGCCTTGCGATAGCCTTCCGGACGCGGCATGCCGAAGTTGCGCGCGGCGCGCTCCTTCGTGTCGCGCCCTTTCTGGTGACCGATCACCATGCAGGGATGGCCGCCGAAGCGGGCCAGGCCACCGACGATCGACAGATCGTCCGCGAACGCACGGTCGCCGTGCAACTCGTGAAAATCGGTAAACAGTTCCGCGACGTAATCGAGCGTGTACGGGCGCTGCGGGTGCCGCGCGATCTGCGACACCTGCCACGGCGTCAGGTTCGCGTACAGGTCCTTCGTCAGTTGCTGGCTTTTCTTCGACAGCCGCTCGATTTCTTCCGAAATATCGACAGCCGAGTCGTCCTGCACGAATCGCAGCTCTTCGATCTTGGCCTCGAGTTCGGCGATCGGCTGTTCGAAATCCAGAAACGTGGTCTTCATGTGTTCGAATCCTTGGGTCTTGCGGCAGCGCGTATTCTACCCGCGCGGCCGACACGCAAAACCGGCTCTCAACTATTGATGTTTAAAATCCGATAGCCGCCGTCACGCGCCGGCATCGAGCGCGTCGAGGCTGCGCCACATATACCAGGTGGCCACGGTGCGCCACGGCTCCCAGTTCGCCGCGACTTCCCGCGCCTCGCTGCGCGTGACGGGCTCGCCGCTGAAGTAATTGACGCTGATCGCGCGGATCAGGCCCGGATCGTCGAGCGGCAGCACGTCCGGCCGCGACAGGTTGAAGATCAGGAACATCTCGGCCGTCCAGCGGCTGATCCCGCGGATCTGCGTGAGTTCCGCGATCACGGCCTCGTCTTCCATCGACGTCCATTTGTCGACGTGCAGCGCACCCGACACGAAGTGCTGCGCGAGATCCAGAATGTATTCGGTCTTGCGCTTCGACAGCCCGCAGGCGATCAGCTTGTCCGCCCCGAGACGGATCACCGGCTGCGGCGCGAGCTTCGGGCACGCGGCCTGGATGCGCGCCCACAGCGACTGCGCCGACGGCACCGAGATCTGCTGCCCGACGACCGAGCGCGCGAGCGTGACGAACGAATCGCCACGCTTGACCAGATGCGCGGGGCCGAACTTCGGGATCAGCTTCTTCAGGATGCGGTCGCGCTTGACGAGATCGGCGCACGCCTTGTCCCAATATGCGGGACGCACGACGACGTCATCCTCGCCGTCGGCCGCCGCATCGGCCGCGCGCGCCTTGCGCGTCGCGTCGACCGCCTGCATCGCGTGATCCGGCTGCGCGGGTTCCGCGCCCTTCGCACGCGCGTGCTTCGCCGCCGGCTGCACATGACCGTTGAGCGCGCCGTTCGGCACGGCACGCGCCGCGTCGGTCTTCGCTGCCGGCGCGCGTCTGGCTGCCGGACGCGCGGCGACCGGAGTCGCGCGCCTGACCGGCGCTTTTCTGGCCGTTGCCATCCTGCCTCCTACCCGACGGATCGGTCAGTGGAACGCACCGCGCTCATACGCGACGCCATTCGGTCGATCCGCCCGGTTTGTCTTCAAGTGCGACGCCGGCGTCGAGCAGTTCCGCCCGAATCCGGTCCGCTTCGGCATAGTCCTTCGCGCGTTTCGCCGCGGCACGCGCGGCGATCTTCGCCTCGATCTCGTCGGCCGAGAGCGCGCCCGCCTGCGCGGCGCCGGACGCCTGCTGCAGGAACGCGCGCGGTTCGCGGCCGAGCAGGCCCAACAGGCCCGCGAGCTGCTTCAACTGCCGCGCGAGCGACGCATCGCGCGTGCGGTTCACTTCGCCCGCCAGCTCGAACAGCGTCGCGATCGCCACCGGCGTGTTGAAGTCGTCGTTCATCGCCGCCGCGAAACGCTGCGCGTGCGGTTCACTCCAGTCGAGCGCGAGCGCATCGGGCTCGACGTCCTTCAACGCCGTATACAAACGCGTGAGCGACGCGCGTGCATCGTCGAGGTGCACGTCGCTGTAGTTCAGCGGCGAACGATAGTGCGTGCGCACGATGAAAAAGCGCATCACCTCGGCGTCGTAGCGCTCGAGCACTTCGCGGATCGTGAAGAAGTTGCCGAGCGATTTCGACATCTTCTCGTTGTCGACCTGCACGAAGCCGTTGTGCAGCCAGTAGTTGACGAACGTCTGGCCGGTCGCGCCTTCGCTCTGCGCGATCTCGTTCTCGTGGTGCGGAAACTGCAGATCCTGGCCGCCGCCGTGAATGTCGAAATGCTCGCCGAGCAACGTGCAGCCCATCGCGGAGCACTCGATGTGCCAGCCCGGCCGGCCCATTCCGTACTTCGATTCCCACGACGCGCCTTCCGGATCGTCCGCCTTCGCGCGCTTCCACAACACGAAGTCGAGCGGGTCTTCCTTGGCATCGTTCGCGGCCACACGCTCGCCCGCGCGCAGATCGTCGAGCGACTTGCCCGACAGCTTTCCGTAGTTCGCGAACTTGCGCACCGAATAATTGACGTCGCCGTCGGTCGCCTGATAGGCGTAGCCGTTCGCCTCCAGCCGCTCGATCATCCCGAGCATCTGCGGAATGAACTGCGTCGCGCGCGGCTCGATGTCGGGCCGCTGGATGCCGAGTGCGTCTTCGTCCTCGTGCATCGCATCGATGAAGCGATCGGTCAGCGACTTGATCGTCTCGCCGTTCTCGACCGCGCGGCGGATGATCTTGTCGTCGATGTCGGTGATGTTGCGCACGTACGTGACGCGGTAGCCGATCGCGCGCAGCCAGCGCTGGACGAGGTCGAACACGACCAGCATGCGCGCGTGGCCCACGTGACAATAGTCGTACACGGTGATTCCGCATACGTACATCCGCACTTCGCCAGGCTGGCGCGGCACGAAAACTTGCTTGTCACGCGCGAGCGTGTTGTAGATGCGCAGTGATTCCATAGAGATGAACCGTGAGCCGAAGGAAACCGCCCTGGCAAAACTCGCCCTGCATGCGAAACGGACGGGCCCTGCTGCGGTGCGACGCCGGGCATCCTCGATATCACATGGGGCGGTCAGGCTGCAAGCACAGCGGTGACGGCCACGAGAGGCAAAGAAAGACTGTCTGCGGCTCGCGCGGAACGCGCAGACGTTTTGTTAGAATGGGTCGGAGTATAACATTCCGATTTACGCCTATGAAACCTCATCGCGGCCGCGCGCCGAGCGCTGCGACCCTCGTTGCGACCGCCGTCATGGGCGTCGCGCTGACGCTGTTCGCAGCGCCCGCCGCCCACGCGCAAAAGGCCCCGGCGACCGCCGACGGCACCCCCGAAATCGACGCGTCGATCGCCGGCAAGCAGTGGACGCAGGCGCTTGCGCAGCTCGATGCGCGGATCGCCGCGAACCCGCACGACGTGCAGGCGCAGTTCAAGCGCGGCACCGTGCTCGCCCGCCTGAATCGCGACGACGACGCGATCCAGCAGTTCGTCGCGATCACGCAGGCCTATCCGGAACTGCCGGAGCCGTACAACAATCTCGCGGCGCTGTATGCGAAGCACGGCCGGTACGACGAAGCGCGCGCCGCGCTCGTCACCGCGACGCAAGCGAACCCCGGCTATTCGCTCGCATACGAGAATCTCGGCGACCTGTACCTGCGCCTCGCAGCCGAATCGTACAAGCGCGCACAATCGCTCGGCCGCACGAGCGGCGCGACGGCACAGCGCCTCGCCGACATCCAGAAAATCGTATCGCCGCCGAAATCCGCGCCGGCCGCACGCGCGGTCGTGCCGTCCACGCGCGAATACACCGATCGCGCCGCCGCGAACGTGAGCACCACGACGCTGCCGCTGTCGCCGACGTTCCAGTTCAGCGGCCCGTCGGGCGCACTCGCGGCGCCGTACGTCGCGCCGTCGCAGTAAGCGGCGCGGCCCCTTCCTTTCATTCCAACCTGAGGATCGCAATGAAACGTCTGTTGCTGGCGCTTGGCGGCGCCGCCCTTCTCGCGACCGCGCCCGCGTTCGCGCAAACGGCCACCGCGCACCCCGTCGTGCAGCTGAAGACCTCGCAGGGCGACATCCGCGTCGAACTGTATCCGGAGAAGGCGCCGAAGACCGTCGCGAACTTCCTCGATTACGTGAAGGCCGGCCAGTACAACGGCACGATCTTTCATCGCGTCATCAAGGGCTTCATGATCCAGGGCGGCGGCTACAAGGCGAACTTCGACGAGAAGCCGACGCGCGCGCCGATCCCGCTCGAAAGCCGCAACGGTCTGAAGAACCTGACCGGCACGATTGCAATGGCCCGCACGAGCGATCCCAATTCCGCGACCGCGCAGTTCTTCATCAACACGGTCGACAACAGCGGCCTCGACTACCCGAATCCGGACGGCAACGGCTATGCGGTGTTCGGCAAGGTCGTGTCGGGTCTCGACGTCGTGAAGAAGATCGAAGCCGTACCGACGACGTCGCGCGGCCCGATGCAGGACGTGCCCGCGCAGCCGGTCGTGATCGAATCGGCGAGCATCGTCTCGAAGTAAAACCCTGCCGGTCCGTCCGGCATCACACGCGGCCGCGTCGCACGACCGGCCGCGTGCCATTTAAACCGCCTCATCGAAGGAATTCATCATGGTTGAACTGCACACGAACCACGGCGTGATCAAGCTCGAGCTCGACGCCGCGAAGGCACCGAAGACGGTCGAGAACTTCCTCAACTACGTGAAGAAGGGCCACTACGACGGCACCGTGTTTCATCGCGTGATCAACGGCTTCATGATCCAGGGCGGCGGCTTCGAACCGGGTATGAAGCAGAAGCCGACCGATGCGCCGATCGACAACGAGGCGAACAACGGGCTGAAGAACGACAAGTACACGATCGCGATGGCGCGCACCAACGATCCGCACTCGGCCACCGCCCAGTTCTTCATCAACGTGAACGACAACGACTTCCTGAACCACTCGTCGCCGACGCCGCAAGGCTGGGGCTACGCCGTGTTCGGCAAGGTCGTCGAAGGCCAGGACGTCGTCGACAAGATCAAGGGCGTGAAGACCGGCAACGCAGGCTTCCATCAGGACGTCCCGACCGACGACGTCGTGATCGAGAAGGCCGTCGTCGTCTGACGCACGGGACCGGAGGCACTTCGATGCTGCAGGAGAGTCCGCCGCGAAGCGTCTCCGCGGGCGTGCCGGGCGAGCGCGAAACCGCGCACGCCGCACGCCCGTTCCTGTTTCTGTCCGATCTGCATTTGAGCGACGCGATTCCGAAGACGGTCGCCGCGTTCGAGCATTTCGTGAAATACACCGCCGACAGCGCCGACTCGGTATTCATCCTCGGCGATCTGTTCGAATACTGGATCGGCGACGACATGCTCGACGACGATCCGTTCGTCGCGCGCATGGCTGCGCTGATGCATACGTTTTCGGAGCGCGGCATCGCGCTCTACGTGATGCACGGCAACCGCGACTTTCTGCTCGGGCGCCGCTTCATGAAGGCCGCCGGCGCGATGCTGCTGCCAGACCCCTCGCTGATCATGGCATTCGGCCAGCGCATCGTGCTGACGCACGGCGATGCGCAATGCACCGCCGATCGCGGCTATCAGCTGTTTCGCCGCTTCGCGCGCAATCGCGTCGCGCAGTGGCTGTTCCTCGCCTGGCCGTTTCGCTGGCGCCGCGCACTCGCGCAGCGGATGCGTGCGGACAGCGAAGCCGGCCGCATGCGGCCCGTGTCGCCGCGTTACGACGTCACGCGCGAAGGCGTCGCCGCGCTGTTCCGCAAGGGCCGCGCGAAGGTGATGATTCACGGCCATACGCACCGCCCTGCCCGCCACGTCGAAGCGGACGGCGTGCGCTGGGTGCTGCCCGACTGGGATCTCGATCACGGCGCGCAGCGCGGCGGCTATCTGCGCGTCGACGCGGACGGCATCCATCCGATGCCGCTCGACTGAAATTGCATCGGCGGGCCGGCGCCCGCCGCCTGCGTCACGCCTGCCGTTCGACCGCCTTGCCTTCGAGCACCGCCGACAGGCGGCGCAGATCGAGGCGCGCGGCGTCCGCACCCTGCAACGTTTCCAGATGCGTACCGAGCCGCTCGAGCGCCGCGACGATCTCGTCGACGCGCCGGCTCTCCTTCGCCGCATGATCGATGAGGCCGTGTATCGCGAGCGACATCGGATCGTCGGCATTCGGCGTGATCCCGTAGGCGCAGAACGCGGCGCGCTCGGGCTGCGGTTTCGGTTGCGCCGGCATGACGATGCGCGCCGGATTGCCGACCGCGGTGCCGCCCGCGGGCACCGGCTTCACGACGACCGCGTTCGAACCGATCTTCGCGCCCGCGCCGACGGTGAAGCCCCCGAGCACCTTCGCGCCCGCACCGACGATCACGCCTGCTTCGAGCGTCGGATGACGCTTCGCGCCGCGCGTAAGCGACGTGCCGCCGAGCGTCACGCCCTGATAGATCGTGCAGTCGTCGCCGACGATCGCCGTCTCGCCGATCACGACGCCCATGCCGTGGTCGATGAACACGCGGCGGCCGATCGTCGCGCCCGGATGGATCTCGATGCCGGTCAGGAAGCGCCCGACCTGCGAGACGAAGCGTGCGAGCCAGTAGCGCTTCGCGCGCCAACACGCATGCGCGAAACGATGCAGCACGAGTGCATGCAGACCCGGATAACAGGTCAGCACTTCCCAGGCACTGCGAGCGGCGGGATCCCGCTCGCGAATCGTCGCAACGTCTTCGCGCAGTTTCGTGAACATGATCGATCGGATCGGAAATATGCCGGCGCACCACGCCGGCGATGGCCGGCCGTTATCGCGCCGGGTCATTTGCTTATGACGTCCGGCGATTGTAGGGCCAGTCGCGCGCGCCCGCACGACGCCGCGCGTTCTCCCCGTCGGCGGCGCGGGTATTTGCGCCGGCGGCGCCGACGCGGTTATGAGCCGCCGTCCGGCGTGCGCGACTTCAGCAGGATGTGCTTCGCGATGCCGCGCAGGATGTTCACTTCCTCGCGCTCGAGGCCCGTGCGCGCAAACAGGCGCCGCAGACGCGGCATCAGCTTCTTGGGATTGCGCGGATCGAGGAAATCGAGCGCGATCAGCGCATTTTCGAGATGCAGATACATCCGTTCGATCTCGTCGCTTTGCGCGAGCGCCCCCGTATCGGCCGCCGGCTGTTGCGCCGGCTCGCTCGCCTGCTCGAGAAATGCGACGCGCAACTCGTAAGCGAGCACCTGCACCGCCTGCGCGAGGTTCAGCGAGCTATATGCGGGATTCGCCGGAATATGCGCGAGTGCACTGCACTGCTCGACATGCTCGTTCGCAAGCCCGGTGCGCTCGTTGCCGAACACGAGCGCGATGTCGCCGCTCTCGACCTGCGTGCGTGCATGGGCGGCGGCAGCGCGCGGCGCGAGGCGCGGCGGCCCGTATTCGCGCGTGCGCGCGGTCAGCGCGATCGACCAGTGCACGCCGGACAGCGCCTCGCCGAGCGTCGGCACGACATGCGCGGATGCGAGCACGTCGTCGGCGCCGCTTGCCATCGCGATGGCCTCCGGGTCGCTCTGCACGTGCGGCACGCGCGGCGCGACGAGCACGAGGCGCGCAAAGCCCATCGTCTTCAATGCGCGCGCGGCCGCGCCGACGTTGCCCGGATGACTCGGTTCGACCAGCACGAAGCGCGTCGACGTGAAGCCGCCGGACGGCGACCGGGACGGCGCCGCACCGGACGCGGGCGGCACAGCGGTGTTCTGCAAGGTTTCCACTACCATACGACTCGATTCGTCAGAATGGCCGTATGGTATCGCCATCGGCGCGGCAAACCCACTTGGCCGAACGGCCAGTGGGGTTTGCCCGTATTCCGCTCTCATAGAACCGGCGAAAATCGGGTAAAATCATGCCGTTACGCGCCGCCGTCGATGCGGCGCGGGTCGTACCGCTCTTTGTCAATTCGCGTCTCATGTCGCCCGGCACGCTCGTGCCGTCCGGGCGGTTGTTCCACTTCCGGCGGCATCTGCCGCCCGCTACAGGATCCAGGCTCATGCATCCCATGCTCAATATCGCTGTCAAGGCTGCGCGCCGCGCCGGGCAGATCATCAACCGCGCGTCCCTCGATCTCGATCTGATCGAGATCCGCAAGAAGCAGCAGAACGACTTCGTCACCGAAGTGGACAAGGCCGCCGAAGACGCGATCATCGAGACGCTGAAGACCGCCTACCCCGACCACGCGGTGCTCGCGGAGGAATCGGGCGAATCGGAGAACGAATCCGAATTCCGCTGGATCATCGATCCGCTCGACGGCACCACGAACTTCATCCACGGCTTCCCGTACTACTGCGTGTCGATCGCGCTCGAGCACAAGGGCGTGATCACGCAGGCCGTCGTCTACGATCCGAACAAGAACGACCTGTTCACGGCCACGCGCGGCCGCGGCGCCTATCTGAACGATCGCCGCATCCGCGTCGGTCGCCGCGATCGTCTGTCGGACGCGCTGGTCGGCACGGGCTTCCCGTTCCGCGAAAAGGACGGTCTCGATGCGTACGCGCGCCTGTTCACCGAAATGACGCAAGCCTGCACGGGCCTGCGTCGCCCGGGCGCTGCCGCGCTCGATCTTGCGAACGTCGCGGCCGGCCGCCTCGACGCGTTCTTCGAACAGGGCATCAACGTGTGGGACATGGCGGCGGGCAGCCTGCTGATCACCGAGGCGGGCGGCCTCGTCGGCAACTACCTCGGCGACTCGGACTTCCTGCATCGCCATGAAATCGTCGCCGCGAATCCGAAGATCTATGCGCAGATGATTCCGATCCTGAACCGCTACAGCCGCATGCGCGCAGCTGCGGAGTAATCTGCCGGCCCGCGTCGCGACGGCCCGTGTTCCGCTTCGAGCGGCACGGGCCGTTGGGGTTTTGGCGGCTATGTAGTGTGGCCTGGCCGTAAGGCCTGCCAAAGGGCTGCCGGCGATATGTTTTGCGTCTGGGTCCGCGCGGGAAGTACTTTCGCTCTCGTACAGCCAGCTTCCATACCGATATTGATATTTCAGGCGGACCGCGACGGCTTCCCGCCATCGGACAGTCCCACTACATTCCAAGCGGTATCTCATCCCGAACCGACGCCGGCTCTGCCTATTGAAGTCGGAACTCGGTAGGAGCCTCCAGTGCGCGGAGGGCCTCCTTGCGCCGATTCTTGGATCCTACATAGAGGACATTGCCACCGGAATCATCCTTGCGGATCCACCCTTTCGATACAAGTTCTGCGAGAACACTTGGCACGAACGCTCGGTCGGTGGGGGTAAGGCCGCGACTGAGCGCCCCCTCTTGTCGAGCGGAGCCACGTTGGACGAAAACCTTTTTTAGCACGGTCAATGCGATTCGCGACTCGCGGTCGATCTTGAGTTGCATGATTCCGGCGGTCGTCTGGGCCGCAGTGCTAAAGCGCTCAACCTCGGTGTTTGCGAAGTTGGACTTGAGCCACTCCGGAATACCGGCGAGTCCTTCCATGTGTGAAATGACGCAACCTTGAAAGTGTGGGACTAGCGAATCTTCATCGATTCCACTCATGTCGAGGCGCTCGATGAGGCAGTCTTGGAAAGTCGTACCGCCATACAGCGGGTTCTCGGCGACCTGGAGCTCTTCGAACGCAACGCCTGCGATGAGGAGATTCCCTTCTATCTTTAGCCCATTGCTGGGCATGGCTGCGACTACGGTGAGCAGGTCTGCAAGCACGGCGTCGAATTTCCCAGCTTTCTGACGTTTTGTTATGGCTGCTGACACCACGCCAACTGACTGGGAGTCCGCCAGGAGGCGACCTGCGGCAACCTCCCCACCCAACCCAGAAGATGCATTCACCCATGACGCAGGGCTCGCAAGCGGGTTTGTTTCGTCGTAGGGGTTGAGGACGAAAGCCGCCAGATCGAGCCCATAGGCGGTTTCCGCCAAGTCTTCATCTGCGAACGAGCGCATCTCCTCTCCGCCAGGACCAAACGACGCTGTAAGGCCTGGCAGCCGAAGAAGAACTTGAATGCCTTCTTCGTCGGGTTGAAATCCATTTACCGAGACGAAGGCCGCGCGGAGCTGGTCTGTCGAAATTGGTCCAATTGCCGATGTGCCTCCTCGGGCAATCGTAGCGACACGTGAAAGAATTTGGCTAATGATCTCAGGGCGTACCGCAGTGAACATCTTCGCTTCACGTACGCAAATGGCATCAAGGAATGCACGCCACCCTTTTTCGCGACTCACGGACGTCGCAATTGCTCCAGAAGTATCTTTGCCCAGAGAGACCAGGTAGCCAAGAAGAAGGGGGCGCGTAGGCACCCAGTCAGGTAGTGTCCAAGTCGCACCGGATTGCCGCAGATAGTCGGCGAGCTGTTCCTCATCGAAATCGACCATGGACAAGACTTCGCGAGACTTGAATCCAAGCGCATCGGTCATTTCCGCCTGTCCAGAGAAGTAATGGGAGCGGCCAGCTACCACCACACCGGCACTAGCCGGAGTTTCATCGACAAGACGGCGGATTGGAGCGAGAGCCTCCCACCGAACGCGCTTTAGGTCTGTTACGCTCCCAAGCCATCTAGTGGGCAGCACCTCGTCGAAACCGTCTAGTAACAGTACACACAGGCCTGCGCGCCACGCGGAAATCAAGCCATTGGCGTGGTCAAACCCAATCTCCTCGGCATGACGGCGGAGGATTTCTGCGGGCGTCCTTAACCCCACGCAATCTCGAAGATTGATGTGAATCGGGAAGGGGTTGAGATGACCGTGGCGGAAGTGGTCCTTGCGAAGGAATGAATAGATGTCGCGCAACGCATGACTTTTTCCCGCCCCGTAGTCTCCAACAATCAAGGTTCGGTGGCCCTTCGCTAGCGCTCTTGCGACATCGTCGGTCGATAAAGTCCCACCGTTGGAGTCAACTAACCGAACAGGCACGCGAACTGGCTTGCCAGATACCTCTGGTGTAAAAGCAACGCTTCCAAACGGAGCTTTGTCGCGCCCCTGAATATACATCTCAGAGTTGCAGATCCGCTTGTACATCTGAGCGATGCTGATCGCATGGACTTGGCGGCCAGCCTTCCGCGCGATGGTAGCGACTGCTGTCCGCTGGTCGGCCGTTGGCTCCTCCCGGGTAACGAACCATCCGGTCGCGGGCTTAATCGAATTTTCCGGATCTTTGGAGAGGTGGTTGAGAAGCTCCACCAACTTGGCTGCGTCCTTCTCTGCCTTGTCCTTGGTACGCAAGAGTGTGAACTCATAGGCGTTAATGTCTTCGTGGGAAACAAATACCCCATCACGTTCTCGCCCGTTTATCATCAATGAACCTTGGACCCCGGATGGGTCGTGGAGCGCGCGCGCCAGTTCAACCCCTCGCTGCTCAAACTCACCGGCAGTCTCGTCCTCTGGGAGGCGTGCGGTCATGTCCAATTCCTCTCTTATGTGTGCCGTAGCGGGCATTGCTTTGAATCGCCGCGGCTTTCGTGGAGGCCGGTCGGCATGGGTAGGAGATTACTTAAGGCGATATGTCGATTATCGGCCCGGGAACGACGTTCTTTAGACGTCCAGTAGCGAATGACCTGATGCTGGGACCGACATTGGCGACAACCCTGATCTCACTGTCGAGTGGCCGCTCAAGGCCGACAGCCGCCGGCCCTGAGCGCCGCAAACTGGCCACATGGCGAACTACGTGCAATCCCGTCCGGCCCACATGGTGACGGCATCCCAACTCCACGGAATATGCTCAATACCGCCCGATTTATCTTCGTTGTGGTTGTTTTCTTTGGTTCTTGGCTCGAGGCTGTGCGGTGGCTGTCGGGCTGGAAGGATCTTGAGTCGTACGCGTCGAGCCGGGGCACCTCAAACGAACGGCAAATCTCCAATGGGCCCTATCGCTGGGTCCCGTGCCGAATAAGATGGACAGCGCTTACCGTGGCTGTTGAACTCTATCCTCAACACTTGTGGCTACGACCTAGCTTTCCATTGAACTTGCGATGTCCTGCGATCTCCATACCATGGGATGCCATAGATGCGTCACATGGAGAGACGTTCATTACACGAACGGTCACGCTCCATATTTACGGTTGTTCTACTGCTTTGCGCTTTTGCGGCGTGGTAGGACAGCGAATTCTGGCGGAAGTTGAAACGCAAAGGGCAAGAAGAGCAACCCCATCACGCAATTGCGTTTGCATTTCTTCAGGTCATCGCCAGCTAAAATGACAACGCATCTTCTTCGAGGACCTCATGAAATGCAGTGCGGACCGCTGTCTCGCCTCGGAGGATGGGGG
>NZ_KV786819.1:7530-10768 GCF_001806955.1 Burkholderia sp. HMSC10F09 | reverse complement strand
GGGCATCGGCGCGTCCGCGGATGCGTCGCGCCGTCGCGTGGCGGCGCCGCCGCAGAAACGCGCGCCGCTCTATGCGTGGGCCGACAAGCCGGCCGCGCCGATCACGCCGGCTCCGAGCGTGCATGAAACGCTGCGCTCGATCGAAGCCAGCACCGCGCAGTGGGCGACGCTGGCCGGCGCCGCGGCGTCGGCAGATGCTGCGCGCACGGCGGCGAGTGCGGCGGGAGTGATTGGCGTTGCCAACGCAAGCGCGGCCGCGGGCGTTGCTGCGCCTGCGCCGTCGGCCGCATCGGGTGCCGGTACATCGACGGTGACGGACGACGCCGCGCCGCTGGTCGCCCCTGCCATCGAGCACGACACGGCGGCAACCGCACACGACGACAACGCGCCAATCGTACTGCCCGCATTTGTCGATGTCGCGCCGGCTCCCCTCGCTTCCGCGGACGATACCGACATCGAAGCGCGCGCAGAAGCCGGGTACGACGCGTCCGCAAACCACACGAGCGACGCTCGTGCGTCCGCGGCGCCGCATGCGGACGATGAAACGCCGCAGATCGAGGCCGCGCAGGTCGCTTCGGCAATCGCTAGCGCGTCTGCCCGGCCGGGAGACGCGCCGATCGAACTCGCGCCGTGGGAAGATTTCGTCGCGCAGCAGGCTGCGGCCGTCGGTACGTCGATCGGTAGCTCGGGGGCGTCGGCGCCCGGCGTCGCAGACGGGATCGGCACAATCGCCGCGACCGAGCCGCAGACATCCGCGCTTGCCGCCGCGCCGGCAAGCGACACGGCCCGCGTCGATACGGTCTCTGTATCCACTTCGGCGATCGACGACAAGAGCACGGCCGAAACGCAGTCCGCACCGCAAGTTGGCGCGGTGCAAGCGTCAATTGCGCCCTCGGGCACCGCTGCCGCGCAGCATGATGCCGAACCGAGCGCTCCCCTTCCCGCTTCCGCGAGCAATGCAGCATCGCCGCCGGTGACGCTCGATCCACAAGCGGTCGCGGCGACGGTGCCGGTAACGGCAGCCGCTTGGACGGTCGGCCGCGCAAGCGCTCCGCGGGAGGCGGCGGCAACCGTCGCGGCGAAACCTGCGTCGACCGCGGCGGCAACGCCTGCATCCGCTTCGTTGCCGCCGTCTGGCGATATCGCGTCCGGCACCGCGCCCGTTGCGTCCGCACCGGTCGTCGTGCCGCATGATGACGCGCAACCGGCTACTTCCGCCGTCGTCGCGACTTCGGCATTGAACGACGTCGAGGCCGCGACCGGCACGGCGGTCAATGCGGACGATGCGGTTGCGCCGACGTCGGTGCCGATACCCACACAGATCGGCTCGGCAACCGCCGCTCAACCGGTTCCGAGCGCACCGCTTGCATCGACGCCGATGAAGCCGTTCGCGTCGGCCGCGGTGTCGGCACCGTCTGCGACATCGACAACGCCCGCAACGTCGAGCCCGACCGCATCTCAGCCCCCGATCACGCAGTCGTTGTCGCGTGCCGCTACGGCACAGCAGAGCGAGCAGTTTGGCAGAACCGCGTCGGCCGCAGCCGCTCCGCAGAGTCCGATCGCCTCACTGGCCGCGACCGCACCGTCGAGCAGCCGCTTCGACATGCCGGCCGCCGTCACGACGACACCCGCACCCGCGGCAACAACGGCTGCCGTCGAGGGCACGCCGTCCGTCGCACCGACGGCTGCTGCGGCTATGTCGTCCGCTAGTGCCGCATCGGTGACGACTACGGCGAGCCCTTCCGCTCCGGTGCCTGCGTCGGCTACGCCGTCTGCCACTACTGCATCGGGGATGACTACCGCGAGCCCTTCCGCTCCGGTGCCCGTGTCGGCTATGCCGTCCGCCACTACTGCATCGGGGATGACTACCGCGAGCCCGTCCACTGCGACGCCTGCGTCTGTTATCCCGTCCGGCGCCGCCGCATCGTTGACGACTACGGCGAGCGCGTCCGCTCCGACGTCTGTGCCGGCTACGCCATCCGCCGCTGCCGCATCGGTCACGACGACGGCAAGCCCGTCCGCTCCGACGTCTGTGTCAGCTACGCCGCCGGCGGCTGCCGCATCGGTAACGGCTACGGCGAGCCCGTCTGCGCCGACGCCCGCACCGGCACCCGCTTTCGGCATTGGCAACACGCGCGTTGCTGTCGGCGGCGCCGCCGCGGACACCGCGAGCACCGCCGCACCGCCCACGACCGCTGCATTCGCGGCGTTTGCCGCGAATGCGCCGGCAACCGCACCGGCAACGCCGTCGACGCTTGCCACCGTCACGGCACCGTCTGCACCGACGACGTTCGCGACCACGGTCGGCGTAACTGCGCCGTCGCCGAACCCGATGAACCCGCCGGCCGCGCCGAATCCGACGCCCCAGGCGAACTGGACCGCCACGAACACCGCAGTTCCGTCGTCCGCACCGTCCTCGACGTCACAGCAGCCGACCGCAACCACACCGGCCGCGACGATTTCGGCCACGACCACGGCGCCGGCCACACCCGCTACCGCGGCAACCCCGCCGGCCGCCCCTGCCGCGACGGTTTCCGGCATCGCGACGGTCCCGCCGAGCGTCGCCCCCGCGCCGCCATCGTCGCCCACATCCGTCGCCGCGCCCGCC
The DNA here is from genome assembly GCF_001806955.1 of Burkholderia sp. HMSC10F09. NCBI lineage: Bacteria > Pseudomonadati > Pseudomonadota > Betaproteobacteria > Burkholderiales > Burkholderiaceae > Burkholderia > Burkholderia sp. HMSC10F09. The sequence goes on along the minus strand of NZ_KV786819.1, from coordinate 8,160 downwards.
GCAGAACCGGCCGCCCCGGCCGCCGATACCGCCGCGCAACCGGCTACGACCGCGCCCGCCCGCCAGCCGCGTCCGAACGCGTTCGAATTCCACGCGCCCGCGTCGTTCAGCGTCGAACTGCCGACGCTCGACCTGCTCGAACCGGCATCCGACGAGATCGAACCGATCACCGACGAACATCTCGCGCAGACCGGCCAGGTGATCGAACAGCGGCTGCAGGAATTCAAGGTGCCGGTCACGGTCGTCGGCGCGTCGGCGGGCCCGGTGATCACGCGCTTCGAGATCGAGCCCGCGCTCGGCGTGCGCGGCAGCCAGATCGTCGGCCTGATGAAGGATCTGTCGCGCGGCCTCGGCCTGACGTCGATCCGCGTCGTCGAGACGATCCCCGGCAAGACCTGCATGGGTCTCGAACTGCCGAACGCGAAGCGCCAGATGATCCGCCTGTCCGAGATTCTCGAGTCGCGCCAGTACCAGCACTCGACGTCGCAGCTGACGATCGCGATGGGCAAGGACATCACCGGTCATCCGGTCGTCACCGATCTCGCGAAGGCGCCGCACATGCTCGTTGCGGGCACCACCGGTTCGGGCAAGTCGGTCGCGATCAACGCGATGATCCTGTCGCTGCTGTAC
>NZ_KV786819.1:0-7510 GCF_001806955.1 Burkholderia sp. HMSC10F09 | reverse complement strand
CGCGATGATCCTGTCGCTGCTGTACAAGGCGACACCCGACGACGTGCGGCTGATCATGATCGATCCGAAGATGCTCGAACTGTCGGTCTACGAAGGCATCCCGCACCTGCTCGCGCCGGTCGTCACCGACATGAAGCTCGCCGCGAACGCGCTGAACTGGTGCGTCGGCGAAATGGAGAAGCGCTATCGGCTGATGTCGGCGGTCGGCGTGCGCAATCTCGCGGGCTTCAACCAGAAGATCCGCGACGCCGAGGCGAAGGAAAAGAAGATCGGCAACCCGTTCTCGCTGACGCCGGACGATCCCGAACCGTTGTCGACGCTGCCGCTGATCGTCGTCGTGATCGACGAGCTCGCCGACCTGATGATGGTGGCCGGCAAGAAGATCGAGGAGCTGATCGCGCGTCTCGCGCAGAAGGCGCGCGCGGCCGGCATCCATCTGATCCTCGCGACGCAGCGTCCGTCGGTCGACGTGATCACCGGGCTGATCAAGGCGAACATCCCGACGCGCGTCGCGTTCCAGGTCTCGTCGAAGATCGACTCGCGCACGATCCTCGACCAGATGGGCGCGGAATCGCTGCTCGGTCAGGGCGACATGCTGTTCCTGCCGCCCGGCACCGGCTATCCGCAACGCGTGCACGGCGCGTTCGTCGCCGACGAGGAAGTGCACCGGATCGTCGAATATCTGAAGCAGTTCGGCGAGCCGCAGTACGAGGAAGGGATTCTCGACGGCCCGGCCGCCGACGGCGCGACGCAGGACCTGTTCGGCGAAGCGCCCGATGCGGAAGCCGATCCGCTCTACGACGAAGCGGTCGCGTTCGTCGTGCGCACGCGGCGCGCGTCGATCTCGTCGGTGCAGCGTCAGCTGCGCATCGGCTATAACCGCGCGGCGCGGCTCGTCGAGCAGATGGAAGCGGCCGGGCTCGTGTCGGCGATGGGCATCAACGGCAGCCGCGAGGTACTGGTGCCGGCCGCGGCCGACTGACCGTTTCGGCCGCAACCGCCGGCTGCGCCGCGCGTGCCAGGTGCGCGGCCGGCCGCACGAAAGCAACAAGGGCGCCGCGAGCGCCCTTGTTCGTTGTTACTGCACCGGTACGAGCTTGAAATCGACCGGCTTGCCGACCGCCACCTTGCGCGGATTCGCGGCGAGCTGCCCGCTGCCGACGTCGCGGCCGAAGACGTAGAACGTGTCGCTATCCTGGTTGCCGACGATCAGCCATTTGCCGGTCGGATCGATCAGGAATTCGCGCGGCGTCCGGCCGAGGCTCGACTGGCGGCCGACGGTCTTCAGCCGGCCGTCGGCCTGGTTCACCGCGTAGATCACGATCTCGTTCGCGTCGCCGCGGTTGCTCACGTACAGGAAGCGGCCGTCCGGCGACAGGTGGATCGCGCCGCCGCCGACCTTGCCCTTGAAGCCGGGCGCGATCATCGACACGGTCTCGATCGGCGTGAGCTTCCCGTCGTGATAGCCGAACACCTCGACCGACGCGTTCAGCTCGCTCGTCACGTACGCGAACCGGCCGTCGGCACTGAATACGAGATGGCGCGGCCCCGCGCCGGCCTTCACCGGCGTATAGCGCGTGTCGGTCGGGCTGATCAGCCCGCGGCTGCCGTCGACCGTGTAGCGATAGCCGTAGATCTTGTCGAGACCGAGATCCTGCACGAACAGATAGCGGCCGTCGGGTGAGAACACCGTCGAGTGGACGTGCGCGTTGTCCTGCCGCCCTCTGACGGGCCCCTTCCCTTCGTGGTGCACGCTGAGCACGGCCGGTGCGACGCCGCCGTCGTCGCGGACCGGAAACAGCGCGAAGCTGCCGCCCGGATCGGCCGCGACCGAATAGTTGGCCGTCACCAGATACTTGCCGTCGGGCGACAGACTCAAATAGCAAGGATCGTTCCCCTCTGACGAAACGCGGTCGATGAACGTGAGCGCACCCGTCTTCGCATCGAAACGGAAGGCGCTGATGCCGCCGCGCTGCGTCGCGGGCCCGTTATCGCCGGGCAGTTCGTTGACCGCATACACGACGCGACCGTCGCGGCTCGGCAACAGATACGACGGGTTCACCGTCTTCGCCGACGATACCGGTGCGACACTACCGGTGCTCGTATCGAAGCGGTACACGTAGATGCCGTCGCTGCCGGTGTCGGTGTAGGTGCCGACGAGCAGGTTGTAGACGCCGTCGGCCGGTGCCGGCGATTGCTGCGCGAATGCATGGGTCGCGGACAGGGAAAGCACGAACGCGAAACCTTTCATCCAGTGAGCGAGCCTAAGCGGGAACCCTCGTGTCGAAGCGTGTGCGTCACGCTCGCGTAAACGGTTGGGCATTGAATCCTCCTTGCATCGAGTCGCTTCAAGTGTTGAGATAGGACGAAACGCCGGCCGTCATGCGCTCCGCCTTCGATCGAGTATACGGGGCGCGGCGCCAGCGCGTGAAGCTGTCCGTCCGCGGCCCGCATTGTGAACCCGAAACAAGGATTTGCCCGCCCATGCCCGCCCTGATCGAAGACTATGCCCTCGTCGGCGACGGCCACACGGCCGCGCTGATCGCAAAAGACGGCTCCGTCGACTGGCTGTGCTGGCCCCGGTTCGACTCGGGCGCCTGCTTCGCGGCGCTCGTCGGCACACCCGAGCACGGTCGCTGGCTGATCGCGCCGGCCGCCGACGTCGCGATTACGCATACGACACGCCGCTATCGCGGCGACACGCTGATTCTCGAAACCGATTACGAAAGCGCGGACGGCGCCGTGACCGTCGTCGATTTCATGCCGCCCGGCAACGGCTGGTCCGAGCTCGTGCGCATCGTCGTCGGCCGGCGCGGCACGATGAAGATGCGGATGGAACTCGTGCTGCGCTTCGACTATGGCTTCTCGATCCCGTGGGTCACGCAGCTCACGCGCGAAGACGGAATGAAGGCGATCGCCGGCCCCGACACGGTCGTGCTGCGCACGCCGGTGCCGCTCACCGGCAAGAACCTGCATACGCTCGCGGAATTCACGGTAAGCGCCGACGAGCGCGTGCCGTTCTCGCTCGGCTATGCGCCCTCGCATCTGCGGCTGCCGCCCGCGCGCGATCCGCTGTCGATGCTCGCGCGCACCGAGAACTACTGGCTCGAATGGTCGGGCCGCTGCCAGGTGCGCGGCCGCTATGCGGCCGCCGTGCGCCGTTCGCTGATCACGCTGAAGGCGCTCGCGTACGAGCCGACCGGCGGCATCGTCGCCGCGCCCACCACGTCGCTGCCCGAGAAGATCGGCGGCAACCGCAACTGGGACTACCGCTACTGCTGGCTGCGCGACGCGACGATCACGCTGCTCGCGCTGATGCGCGGCGGCTACTACGACGAAGCGCGTGCGTGGCGCACGTGGCTCGGCCGCGTGATGGCCGGATCGCCCGAGCAGATTCAAATCATGTACGGGATCGCGGGCGAGCGCCGGTTGCCCGAGATGGAGCTCGACTGGCTGCCCGGCTATCAGGATTCGAAGCCGGTGCGCGTCGGCAACGGCGCCGCAAACCAGCTGCAGCTCGACGTGTTCGGCGAAGTGATGGCCGCGCTGCATCTCGCGCGCGTGGGCGGCCTGCAGGCCGACGATACGGTGTGGTCGGTGCAGTGCGCGCTGCTCGATCATCTCGAGAAGATCTGGCAGGAACCCGACGAAGGAATCTGGGAAACGCGCGGCGGCCGCCGTCATTTCACGTTCTCGAAGGTGATGGCATGGGTCGCGTTCGACCGCGCGATCAAGTCCGCGGAGATGTTCCGCCTGCCGGGCTCGCTCGAGCGCTGGCGCGCGCTGCGCGACCGCATCCATGCGGACGTCTGCGAGAAGGCCTGGCACGACGGCAAGCAGGCGTTCGCGCAAAGCTACGGCAGCGACGAACTCGACGCGAGCGTGCTGCTGATGCCGCTGCTCGGCTTCCTGCCGCCCGAGGATCCGCGCATCGTCGGCACGGTGGAGGCGATCGAGCGGGAATTGCTGCACGACGGGCTCGTGATGCGCTACCGCACGACCGAGTACGACGACGGCCTGCCACCCGGCGAAGGCACGTTTCTCGCGTGCAGTTTCTGGCTCGTCGACAACTACGCGCTGCTCGGCCGGATCGACGACGCGCATCGGCTGTTCAGCCGCCTGCTCGCGCTGTCGAACGACCTCGGGCTGCTCGCGGAAGAATACGACCCGGTCGAGGGGCGGCTCGTCGGCAATTTCCCGCAGGCGTTCTCGCACGTCGCGCTGGTGCATACCGCGATGAACCTGATGCACCACGAAGAGGCGATGGCGCGCGCGGCCGGACAGCCGGCGCCGGCCGCCGCGACGGGCCGCTGATCGCGGCCGGTGCTATGGTAAGAGAACGTCAAATCGCAAAAATTTGATGAAAAATCCGGGAAATGTTGCATTGCACCACGGATCGTTGTCCGATATGATCGACACGACTGTCCGGCTGCACTGCAACATTGCCGGACGATGACCCACACGGCACGCCGCGACGCCCCACGCCGCCCTTGCGCACCGTCCCCCACGCGGGAGTAGTCTGCATGCTTTACCAACTGCACGAATTCCAGCGGGCGATGCTGAGCCCGCTCACGGCTTGGGCCCAGGCCGCGTCGAAGTCCTTCGCCAATCCGTCGAGTCCGTTTTCGCTGATCCCCGGCGCGCCGCGCATGGCGGCCGCGTACGAGCTGCTGTACCGGCTCGGCAAGGATTACGAGAAGCCCGAATTCAACATTCATCAGATCGTCAAGGATGGCCACAACATCCCGATCGTCGAGCAGACGATCGTCGAGAAGCCGTTCTGCCGGCTGCTGCGCTTCAAGCGCTATTCGGACGATGCCGATGCGGTCACGCAGCTGAAGGACGAACCGGTCGTGCTGGTCTGCGCGCCGCTGTCGGGCCACCACTCGACGCTGCTGCGCGACACCGTGCGCACGCTGCTGCAGGATCACAAGGTCTACATCACCGACTGGATCGACGCGCGGATGGTGCCGGTCGAGGTCGGCCCGTTCCATCTGCACGACTACGTCGAATACATCCAGGAATTCATCCGCCACATCGGTGCGCGCAATCTGCACGTCGTGTCGGTCTGTCAGCCGACGGTGCCCGTGCTCGCGGCGATCTCGCTGATGGCAAGCCGCGGCGAGGACACGCCGCTCACGATGACGATGATGGGCGGCCCGATCGACGCGCGCCGCAGCCCGACTTCGGTGAACTCGCTCGCGACGCAGCATTCGCTCGCGTGGTTCGAGAACAACGTGATCCATACGGTGCCGGCGAACTATCCGGGCGAAGGCCGTCAGGTGTATCCGGGCTTCCTGCAGCACACGGGCTTCGTCGCGATGAATCCGGAGCGCCACGCGCAATCGCACTGGGACTTCTATCAGAGCCTGCTGCGCGGCGACGAGGAAGACGCCGAAGCGCACCGCCGCTTCTACGACGAATACAACGCCGTGCTCGACATGGCCGCCGAGTACTACCTCGAGACGATCCGCGTCGTGTTCCAGGAATTCCGCCTCGCGGAAGGCACGTGGGACGTCAATGGCGAACGCGTGCGCCCGCAGGACATCAAGCACACCGCGCTGATGACGATCGAAGGCGAGCTCGACGACATCTCGGGCAGCGGCCAGACGCACGTCGCGCACGAGCTGTGCACGGGCATTCCGCAGGATCAGCGCCGCAGCCTGACCGCCGAGAAGTGCGGCCATTACGGGATCTTCTCCGGCCGCCGCTGGCGCACGATCATTTACCCGCAATTGCGCGACTTCATCCGCGAGCATGCGCCGGAGCCGAAGAACGGCAGCGCGAAGGATCGCCCGGACGCAACGGCCGGCACGTCCGACACGCCGGCCGCATCGGCGCCCGCGCTCGCGGCCGTCCCGGCCGGCCAGGCGCAGCGCGAAACCGCGAAGGCTGCGGCCACGCTCGCGAAACGCGTGCGCGCGAAATCGTCGGGTGCGCTGTCGCCGAAGGCCGCACCGGCGGCCAAGCGCGCGAGCGGCGCACGCGCGAAGCCGGTACGCGCGCGCAAGGCCGCATGACGCGCGGCTCGTTCACAGAAAAGCGCCGCCCTGCGCAAGCACGGCGGCGCTTTTTTGTCGACAAGCCGATCGCGCGGGCGCTCGTTCAGCGCCGCAGCAGATACGCGAGCAGCACTTCGGTGTTCATCCGCACCATCTCGGCGCGCTCGTCGGCTTCGCTGAAATCGCGGCCGAGCGTCGCGGCCAGCGTGAAGCGGTTCGACACGATGTAGTAGCCGAGCCCCGACAGCGTCACGTAGAAGCGCAGCGGATCGACGTCGCCGCGGAACAGCCCGGCCTTCTGGCCGCGCATCAGCACGTTGCCGAGCATCGCGACGATCGGCGACATCATCTCGCGGATGCGCGTCGACTTGTGCAGATAGCGCGCTTCGTGGAGGTTTTCGTTGTTGATGAGCCGCAGCAGTTCGGGATGGTCGCGGTAGTAGTCCCAAACGAAATGCGCGAGCCGCGTGACCGCTTCGACGGGCGGCACGCCATCGAGGTCGAGCACGCGTTCGGCTTCGGTCAGCGCGGAAAACGCATGTTCGAGCACCGCGGTGAAGAGCTGCTCCTTGCTGCCGAAGTAGTAATAGAGCATGCGCTCGTTGGTCTCGGCGCGCCGCGCGATCTGATCGACGCGCGCGCCGAACAGCCCTCCACTCGCGAACTCTTCGGCTGCCGCCATCAGGATGCGACGGCGCGTGCCTTCAGGATCTCTTTTGATTTTTGGCTGATTCATGTGGCGTTTTGCTGTGTGAGCCGCGTGATCCGGACCGGCACCCCACCGCATCGGCGCCGGCCGCCTTGGAACGGGCGTACCGCGTACAGTCGCCCTCCTGCTGCGCTCCTGCAAAAAAGCGGTTCGATTATGCGCACAGAAGGCGTCCAGCGCAATGCGGGAAATCGGCGATAATCGGGGTTTGGCAAACCGTTCCGGCCGCGTCCGACGCGGCCGAGAGCCATTCGGCGCGATTGCGCCCGTTGTCACCGTGACCGATTCCAAGACACTCGCGGATCGCATCGAAGATCTGCTTCCCCAGACGCAATGCACGAAGTGCGGCTATAACGGCTGCCGCCCGTACGCCGAGGCGATCGCCGCCGGCGACGCGAACTACAACCAGTGCCCGCCCGGCGGCGCCGAAGGCATCGCGCGCCTCGCGAACCTGCTCGGCAAGCCGGTGATTCCGCTGAATCCCGTAAACGGCACCGAGCACCCGCGTGCGGTCGCGTTCATCGACGAAAACCTGTGCATCGGCTGCACGCTGTGCATGCAGGCGTGCCCGGTCGACGCGATCGTCGGCGCGCCGAAGCAGATGCACACGATCGTGGCGTCGCTCTGCACCGGCTGCGACCTCTGCGTGCCGCCGTGCCCGGTCGACTGTATCGCGATGGTGCCCGTCACGGGCGAGCGCACGGGCTGGGACGCATGGACGCAAGAGCAGGCCGACGCCGCGCGCGAGCGGCACGATCGCCGGCTCGCGCGCCAGCGCCGCGAGCGCGACGCGGCCGAG
>NZ_KV786818.1:18364-22025 GCF_001806955.1 Burkholderia sp. HMSC10F09 | reverse complement strand
CGGCCGCGACCGCGGCATCCGCATCGGCGAGCGTCGCGGCCGCCGCGCGCGAGGCGACCTGGCCGGTCGCCGGATCGATCCGGTCGAACGTCGCGCCGTCCGACGCGCCGCGCGACACGCCGTCGATCAACAAACTCACTTCGTGCATTTCGCTGTCTCCGCTCAATTTCCGCCCAGGTCGGGTTGCGCCGCGTCGCCGCTCAGCGCTTGTACGCCTGCAGGCCTGGCTTGATGCTCTTTTCGTCGAGGAACTGCTTGAGCCCCTGCTCGCGGCCGCCTTCCGGATCGCGATAGTTGGCCTGGTCGAGCTTCGCGTACAGGTAGTCCTCGTTCTGCTCCCACGTCAGTTCGCGGCACCGCTTGAAGCCGTGCTTCGCGTTGCGGATCACGACCGGGTTCTTGTCGAGCAGCTTGGCGGCGAGCGCACGCACTTCGTCGCGCAGCTGCGCGCGCGGCACGCTCTTGTTGACGAGGCCCATCTGCGCGGCCTGCTGGCCCGTGAACGTGTCGCCGGTCATGATGTAGTAGAGCGCCTGACGATGACCGACCGTATCGGCCATCGCCTTGCTGACCAGATTGCCCGGCGGAATGCCCCAGTTGATCTCGGACAGTCCGAACACGGCCTCGTCGGCCGCGATCGCGAGATCGCAGGCGACGAGCGGCGAGAAGCCGCCGCCGAAGCACCAGCCGTTGACCATCGCGATCGTCGGCTTCGCGTACATGCGCAGCAGCTGCCACTGCCAGCGGCTCGCGTCGCGGCGGATCTTTTCCTGCAGGATTTCGGGGCCTGCGTCGACTTCGCGGAAATACTCCTTCAGATCCATCCCGGCCGTCCATGCGTCGCCTTCGCCGGTCAGCACGAGCACCTGCGCTTCGGGGTCGAGTTCGATCGCTTCGAGCACGTCGATCATTTCCGCGTTCAGCGTCGGGCTCATCGCGTTGCGCTTCTCGGGACGATTCAGCGTCACCCACGCAATCCCGCCCTCGACGGCGACTTTCACGGTTTTCCAGCGACCTTCGTAACTCATCTTCGTTCTCCAATGACAGTGCCGCCCGTTGCGACTCGCCGCCAATTTACTATCAGGTAGCCTGATATGTAAAGCGGATTGGACGCGCGTCCGGACAAACCCCTAAACGGGTGCGAACGCGGCGCGGCGTGCCGTCTCGGACGCGGCGCCGCAGGCATGCGCGAGCGACGGCGGGCGCCGGTGGGACGATCGAGGACGAGCGGTTTCGCGGAAAACGGGAGTCGCGATGCGGATGCGCGGTGCGAGGACGACGTGCGGTTTTCGGCGACGTGTTCGGCGCCGTATTTGTCGCCGTTGTGCCGCGGCGCGGCGCGAGGAATGAAAGTGTGCGGTGCACGACGCACCGGCAGCGAAGCAAAGCGCGCGGCGGCACGGCGATCGCCGCGCGCGCCGCCGCGTCGCGCGATCAGGTACCGACGCCGCGCTTCAGCGCGAATCGCGCGGTCGGCAGCCCCGCATGCCGCGTCGCCGCGACGAACACGCCGCCGGCGTGCGGATCGTCGGCAAGCGCGTCGTCGGCAAGGCCGACGCGGGCGCTCGTCACGTAGAGCCGGCCTTCGCCGTCGAGCGCCGGGCAGCTCGGCTGTGCGGTCGGCACGTCGACGCGCTCGGTCTCGATGCCGTCGGGGCCGTAACGCACGACGCGCCGTCCGCCCCACTGCGCACTCCACAGCCCGCCGTCGCGGTCGACCGTCGCCCCGTCCGGATCGCCGTCCGGATCGGTCAGACGCGCGAACGACCGCACGCCCGACACGCCCGCACGGCTGTAATCGCCGACGAAGATCTCGCGCACCATCGAATCGCAGAAGTACATCTTCGTGCCGTCGGGCGAGAACGCGATGCTGTTCGCGATCGCGGCCGGCGGCAGCGCGAGCCGCTCCAGCGCGAGGTCGGAACCGAGCCGGTAGAACCCGCCGACCGCGCGCGGCGGCTCGCCGCCTTCGTCCTTCATCCCGAACACGAACGCGCCGAACGGATCGCAGCGGCCGTCGTTCAGGCGCGTCGGCAGGTCAGGCTCGACGTCGACGATCCGCGTCAACGCGCCGCTGCGCAGATCGAAGAACGCGAGGTGCGTCGCGAGCCCGACGAGCAGCACGTCCGGATCGTCGGTCAGTGCGAAGCAGGCGAGACGCTCGGGCATCGGCCACTGCGCGAGCGCGGAGCCGTCCGCGCGGCAGCGCCACAGCCGCGCGCCTTCGATGTCCGTCCAGTACAGCGTATTCGTTGCGTCGCACCACGTCGCGCCCTCGCCGAGCGCGTTGCGGCAGTCGGCCAGCAGCGAAGCCGCCGCGGCCGGTCGATTCTGTTGCATGCCGTCTCCCGATAATCGATGCTCAGGCGGCGCGCACGCTCAGATCTTCATCGCGCGCCGCTGGTTGCGACGATACTGGTCGAACAGCACCGCGAGCAACAGAATTCCGCCGCGTATCAGATATTGGTAAAAGGTCGGCACGTTCAGCAGGCTCATCGCGTCCTGCACCGAGCCCATGATCAGCACGCCGACGAGCACGCCGGAAATCGTCGCGACGCCGCCCGTCAGCGACACGCCGCCGAGCACGCACGCCGAGATCACGCCGAGCTCGAGGCCGACCGAGGTCTTCGGATCGCCGAGGCTCATCCGCGACGCGAGCATCACGCCCGCAAAGCCGGTCACGAGCCCTTGCAGCACGAACACGGTGATCTTGATCCGCATCACCGGCAGCCCCGCGAGCAGCGCCGCCTCGCCGTTGCCGCCGACCGCGAGCGCGTTCTTGCCGAACACCGTCTTGCGCAGCAGGAAGCCGAACACGACGAAGCCGACGATGTTGCTCCAGATCGGATACGAGATGCCGAGGAACGAGCCGCCGCCGAGATCGAAGAAGCGCTCCTCGGAGATCATCACCGCGTCGCCGTTCGACGTGATGAACGCGAGGCCGCGCACGACCTCCATCATCGCGAGCGTGACGATCAGCGAGTTGATGCGCCAGCGCGCGATCAGCACGCCGTTGACGAGGCCGACCGCGCCGCCCGCGAGTACGCCGGCCGCGATGCCGAGCACGACGCTGTGCGTCGCCGTGATCAGCGTCGAGGCGACGACGCCCGAGAACGCGACGATCGACGCGACCGACAGGTCGACTTCGCCGAGCGCGAGCACGAACATCATCGTCACGGCGATCGAGCCGATCAGCGTGACCGACAGCAGCAGGCCCTGGATGTTGCGCGGCGTGAGGAAGTCCGGCACGGTCAGCGACAGCGTCGCGAACAGCACGGCGAACACCATCACGATGCCGGAGCGGTTGATCAGTTGCCACACGCCGCCGCGTGCGCGCACGGGGACGGCGGCCGCGTCGGGGGACGGGGAAGTCTGTTGGGGTTGCATCGCCTGGCTCATGTCATTGCATTCCGTTTGTCACGCGTTCGCGCATCCGTCAGCGCGGCAGCGCGAGCTTGATCAGCGTATCGGGCGTCGCCTGCGCCTTCGCGACTTCGCCGGCGATGCGCCCTTCCTTCATCACGACGATCCGGTCCGACACGCCGATCACCTCGGCGAGATCGCTCGAGACGAGGATCACCGTGCGGCCCGCTTCCGCGAGTTCGTAGAACAGGTTGTAGATTTCGGCGCGCGCGCCGACGTCGATGCCGCGCGTCGGCTC
>NZ_KV786818.1:0-18344 GCF_001806955.1 Burkholderia sp. HMSC10F09 | reverse complement strand
GCCGACGTCGATGCCGCGCGTCGGCTCGTCCATCAGGAACACGTCGATGCGCTCGGCCAGCCAGCGCGCAAGCACGACCTTCTGCTGGTTGCCGCCGGACAGCGCGCCGATCGGCGTGTCGCCGTCGCGCGTCTTGATCGCGAGCCGCTCGATATAGCGCTGCGCGAGCTCGCGTTCGCGCCGCGCGTCGAGCAGCATCCGCGCGGGGCTGAAATGCCGGCGCGCACTGATGTTGAGGTTGTCGGCCACCGACGCGATCGCGACGATCCCTTCCTGCTTGCGGTCCTCCGGGCACAGCGCGATGCCGGCACGCACCGCGTCGCGCGGGCTCGCGAACGCGACGCGCCGCCCGTTCAGCTCGACGTGTCCGGCACTCGGCCGTGCGGCGCCGTACAGCAGCTTCATCAGTTCCGAGCGACCCGCGCCGACGAGCCCGAAGAAGCCGACGATCTCGCCGCGGCGCGCGGCGAACGACACGGGCTCGGCGAGGCCGGGCCCCATCAGCCCCTTCGCTTCGAGCAGCACGTCGCCGGCCGGGCGCGGCCGATAGCCGTAGACGTCCTGGATCGAACGCCCGACCATGCAGCCGATCAGCCGGTCGCGGTCGAGATCGGCGACCGACTCGAACGTCTCGATCTTGCGGCCGTCGCGAAACACCGTCACGCGGTCGCACAGCGCGTCGACTTCCTCCATGCGGTGCGTGACGTAGATGATCGCGCGGCCGTCCGCGCGCAGCGCGCGGATGATCCGGAACAGTTGGGCGGTTTCGCGCGCCGAGAGCGAACTCGTCGGTTCGTCGAACGCGATCACGCGCGCATCGCGCATCAGCGCCTTGCCGATCTCGATCATCTGGCGCTGACCGATCGACAGGTACTTCACCGGCACGTGCGGATCGATGCGTTCGCCAAGGCGTTCGAGCGCGTCGAGCGCGCGCGCAGCGAGCGTGCGTTCGTCGACCACGCCGAGCCGGCTCGGCAACTGCCCGAGCATCAGGTTCTCGGCGACCGTCAGCTCGGGCACCAGATGCAGTTCCTGATAGATGATCGCGATGCCCGCTTCGAGCGCCGCGCGGGTCGACGCAAAGCGCTGCACCTCGCCGTTCAGCGTCAGCGTGCCGGCCTGCGGCTGGTTCACACCGGACAACACCTTCAGCAGCGTCGACTTGCCGGCGCCGTTCTCGCCCATCAACCCGTGCACTTCGCCGGCGCGCACCGACAGCGACACGCCGTCGAGCGCGCGCACGCCCGGAAAGCTGACCGTGATCCCGTCGAGCGCGAGCAGCGCATCGCGCTGCACGGGCGCCGCAGCCGCGGCGGGAGGGGCGGCGGCCGTCATCGTCTGCGTCGTCATCGCGTCCTCGCTCGCGCCGCTCAGATGCCGAGCTCGGCGCGCACCGCCTGCCAGTTGCTGCGCGTCATCAGCTTGCCGCTCGTCTGCGTATCGGCGGGCGGCATCTTGCCGTTGCGGATCCAGTCGACGAGGTTCTGCGTGCTTTCCTTGCCGTGATTCGTCGAGCTGACCGCGATCGTCCCGAAGAAGCCGGTCGGCTCCTTCTTCTGGAATTCCGCGAACGCCTCGCCCGCACCGTTGATGCCGACGCCGATCACGTCGGCCGCCGGAATGTGCAGCTGTTCGGTCGCGCGCACGGCGCCGAGCACGGTTTCCTCGTTCAGTGCGTAGATCACCCACTTCTTCACGTTCGGGTGACGCGCGAGCACCGGTGCCGCCGCGCTGAAGCCGCCTTCGTCGTCGGTCGTCTTCTGCGGCGCGTCGAAGATGTTCTCCTTGCGGAAGCCGTTCGCAAGCAGCGCCTGCGTCGCGCCGTCGGTGCGCAGCTTCGCGGTCGGCAGTTCGTAGTTCGTGATGCGCAGCGCGCCGACTTCCTCCGGCTTCCAGCCGCGCCGCTTCATCTCGTCGGCGATCGCCTGGCCGACCTGGTTGCCGATCTTCGTCGCCGACATGCCGAGATGCGGCACGTTCGCGAGCGGCTTGCCGGTCGAATCGACGAGCTGGTCGTCGACGGTCACGAACTTCATGTTGTAGCGCTTCGCGCGCGCGGCGATCGCCGGCCCGAGCCGCACGTCGGGCGCGCAGATCACGAAGCCCTGCGCGCCTTGCGAGCCGAGGTTGTCGATCGCGGCCAGCACCTTTTCGCCGTCCGGCGTACCGATCTTCACGACCGAGAAATTCTCCTTCTGACCGAGCGCGGCCGCCGCGTTCTGTTCGTTGATGAACCAGGCCTGCTCGGGCATCTTGACGAGGAAGCCGATCTTCAGCGGCGCATCGGCGCGGGCCGTGCCCTGCATGCCGAGCGGCGCGATGCACAGCGCCGCCAGCAGCGCGCGCAACAGGGTTCTGCGATTCGTGCGAAACATGTCTTTGTCTCCTTGTATGACTCTGCGTGTGTGGTGGTTCTCGAACATGATGCGCGTGCGGCCGCCGCGCTCAGCGGCCGAACGCTTCGGTGTCGACGCGGCGGCCGAACAGGAACGCGTCGGCGACGAGCCGCAGCGGCCGCACGTCGACGTCGCTTTCGCGGCGCGCGATCAGCGCATGAAACTGCGCATAGAGCGCCGGATACTCGCGCGCCGGCCCGACTTCGACCGGCTCGCCCGCGATCGACAGCTTCGCGCCGCCCGCACTGATCGCGAGCACGCCGTCGGCCGTGTCGACCGCAATCTCCCACTGCTCGACCGGGCCGTGGCGCCAGTCGAATTCCGCATGCACGGGCACGCCCTCGGTATCCGCGCATTCGAGCTCGGCCGCGATCGGCGTCTGCGTGTCGCTCGGCACGACGAGCGTCGCCTCGCGCAGCACGAGCTCGCGCGGCAGAATCCGCGTGACGATCGACAGCGCGTTGATGCCCGGATCGAACACGCCGAGACCGCCCGGCTCCCAGATCCATTGCTGCCCCGGATGCCAGCGTCGCACGTCCTCCTTCCAGCGCACCTGCACCGCGCGGATCTCGCGCGTCGCGAGCCATGCGCGCGCCGGTTCGACCGCGCTCGCACAGCGCGAATGCCAGGTTGCGAACAGCGTGAGGCCGCGCGACTGCGCGAGCGCCTCGAGCGCGGCCACTTCGCCGAGCGTCGCGCCCGGCGGCTTCTCGAGCATCACGTGCTTGCCGGCGTTCAGCGCCGCGCGCGCCTGCGCGTAGCGCACCTGCGGCGGCGCGCACAGCGACACGGCGGCGAGCTCGGGTTCGCCGGCCAGCAGCGCGCCCAGATCCGGATAGTTCCGCACGCCGGTGACTTCCGCATGACGGCTCGCGCATGCGGTCAACGCGAAACCGGGCTCGGCGGCAATCGCCGGCAAATGCTGGTCGCGGGCAATCTTGCCGATCCCGACGACACCCAGCGAAACGACTTGGCTCATCGTGCGCTCCTTGGTTCGTTGCTCAGCGTGCCCAGCGCAGCACGAGCGGATCGAGACGGCGCGCGATCGCGATCAGCTCCGCGCGCGTGTCCGGATGCAGCGCCGGCATCGGATGCCGCGGCGCCTCGCACGCGATCACGCCGCCTTCGCGCATCAGCGCCTTCGCGGTCAGGATCCCGGACTGCCGGTTCTCGTGGTTGATCAGCGGCAGCCACGTCTGGTAGCGCGCGAACGCGTCGTCGTGGCGCCCTTCGCGATGCGCTTCGAGGATCGGGCGGATGCCGTCCGGATACGCACCGCCCGTCATCGCGCCGGTCGCGCCGGCGTGCAGGTCGGCGAGCAGCGTGATCGCTTCCTCGCCGTCCCACGGCCCTTCGATCGCGTCGCCGCCGAGCCGGATCAGCTCGCGCAGCTTGTTCGCGGCGCCCGGCGTCTCGATCTTGAAGTACGCGACGTGCTCGATCTCGCGCGCCAGCCGCGCGAGAAACGGCGCGGACAGCACCGTGCCGCTCGCGGGCGCGTCCTGGACCATGATCGGAATCGACAAGGCGTCCGACAGGCGCGCGTAGAACGCGTGGATCTGCGCTTCGGGCACGCGGAACGTCGCGCCGTGATACGGCGGCATCACCATCACCATCGCCGCGCCGAGCTGCTGGGCGCGCACGCTGCGCGCGATGCAGGTCTGCGTGCTGTAGTGCGACGTCGTGACGATCACCGGCACGCGGCCGGCGACGTGCTCGAGGATCGTGCGCGTCAGCACGTCGCGTTCGTCGTCGGCGAGCGCGAACTGCTCGGAGAAGTTCGCGAGAATGCAGAGCCCGTCCGAGCCCGCGTCGATCATGAAGTCGACCGCGCGCTTCTGGCTCGCGAGGTCGAGCTCGCCGGTCTCGGTGAAGGTCGTCGGAACGACCGGGAAAATGCCGCGGTAACGCGGCGTACGGCTCGATGTCATGGTTCGGATCCTGCGTCAGTCGAAACGGCTGTCAGCCGGAAAGCGGCCGCGATTCGCGCGCGAGCGCGTCGCCCGCGCGCTGCGGCGCACGCAGCGCCGCGCGCACCGCGAACGTGATCAGCACGGCGAACAGCAGCGTCGCCGCGAGAAAGTACAGGCCGGCAGCAAGACTGCCGGTCGCCTGCTTGATCAGGCCGATCCCGTACGGCCCGACGTAGCCGCCGAGATTCGCGAGCGAGTTGATCGCCGCGATGCCGACCGCCGCGCTCGTGCCCGTCAGGAATTCGCCGGGCAGCGCCCACACGACGGCCTGGATCGAATAGAGCGAAAACGCGGTCAGGCAGATGAACAGGAACTGCAGCGCGGGCTGCTGCACCCACGCGCTGGCCGCCATCGTCAGCGCCGCCGCGGCCGACACGACGACGATGTGCGCATAGCGCTCGCGCGTCCGATCGGAATGGCGCGGCACGACGAGCAGCCCGACCACGGCGAACAGGTACGGGACCGCCGACAGCAGCCCGGTCGCCGCATCGCCGGTGCCGAACGCCTTGATGATCGTCGGCAGCCACAGCGACAGCCCGTAGATGCAGAGCGGGAACGGCAGGAACAGCGCAGCGAGCAGCAGCACGCGCCGGTCGCGCAGCGCCGCGAGCGGATTGCGATGCGCGTCGGGCCGGTAGGTGTCGCGGTCGGCCGCGAGCTCGCGCGCGATCCAGCGGCGCTGCGCGTCGTCGAGCCAGCGCGCGCGCTCCGGCGATTCGGGCAGCATGCGCAGCGTCGGCCACACGAGCAGCACGGCCGGCAGCCCGCTCGCGACGAACAGCGTCTGCCAGTTCGACATGCCGAACAGGCCGTGCGTCGACAGCAGCCAGCCGGCGAGCGGGCCGGTCACGATGCCCGCGACCGGCTGCGCAAGCACGAGCAGTCCGATCACGCGCGCACGGTCGCGCATCGGAAACCACTGCGTCAGGAAATAGAGGATGCCCGGATACAGTCCGGCTTCGGCTGCGCCGAGCAGAAAGCGCAGCACGTAGAAGCTCGTGGGGCCGCGCACCAGCGCCATCGCCATCGTGATCACGCCCCACGTCGCGAGAATCCGCGCGAACCACACGCGCGCACCGAAGCGGCCCAGCGCGAGGTTGCTCGGCACTTCGCACAGGAAGTAGCCGATGAAGAACAGGCCCGCGCCGAGCCCGTATGCCGCGTCGCTCAGCCCGACGGCCGCGTTCATGTGCAGCTTCGCGAAGCCGACGACCGTGCGGTCGACATATGCGACCACGTAGATCAGCGCGAGAAACGGCACGAGCCTGCGCGTGAGCAGTCCCATCAGTTGCCGTTCGTCGACGGCTGCCGCCGGGCCGGACGGGGCCGCGGCCGATGCCGCGGACGTGTGCTGCGTCGTCGTCATCCTGTCTCCATCGATGTGCATGCCGGCGTTGTCGCCGGTCTGTGTCGTTTCGCGTCGTGCCGCCTCGCGTCGCCTCGTGCCATGCGTTCAGTGCGAGTGGCTCGGCACCTCCGCACCGCGCGTGCCGACCAGGAAGTCCAGGTCGCAGCCTTCGTCGGCCTGCAGCACGTGATCGAGATACAGCCGCGCATAGCCGCCCTTGCCCGCCTGCCCGGCAACGCCCGGCGCGGCCGCCGGATCGACGTCGGAGAGCCGACGCTGCAGTTCGTCGTCCGGAATATCGAGATGCAGCGTGCCGGCCTCGCAATCCAGTTCGATCCAGTCGCCGTTGCGCACCGCCGCGAGCGGGCCGCCCGCGGCCGCCTCCGGCGCGACGTGCAGCACGACCGTACCGTATGCGGTACCGCTCATCCGCGCGTCGGAGATCCGCACCATGTCCTTCACGCCCTGCCGCAGCAGCTTCGGCGGCAGGCCCATGTTGCCGACCTCGGCCATCCCCGGATAACCGCGCGGCCCGCAGTTCTTCAGCACGAGCACCGAGTTCGCGTCGACGTCGAGCGCTTCGTCGTTGATCGTCGCCTTGTAGTGATCGAAGTTCTCGAACACGACCGCGCGGCCGCGATGCTTGAGCAGCTCGGGGCTCGCCGCGGACGGCTTCAGCACCGCGCCGCGCGGCGCCAGATTGCCGCGCAGGATGCGGATCCCGCCGTCCGCGATCAGCGGACGGTCGAGCGGGCGGATTACTTCGTCGTCGTAGTTCGGCGCGTCGCGCACGTTGTCCCAGAGCGTCTTGCCGTTGACCGTCAGCGCATCCGGATGCGGCAGCAGGCCGCCTTCGCCGAGCCGGCGCAGCACGGCCGGCAGGCCGCCCGCGTAATAGAACTCCTCCATCAGGAAGCGTCCGGACGGCATCAAATCGACGATCGTCGGCGTGTCGCGGCCGATGCGCATCCAGTCCTCCAGTTCGAGCGGCACGCCGATGCGGCCGGCGATCGCCTTCAGATGGATCACGGCGTTCGTCGACCCGCCGATCGCCGCGTTCACGCGGATCGCGTTCTCGAACGCCGCACGCGTGAGCACCTTCGACAGCACGAGCCCTTCGAGCGCCATCTCGACGATGCGGATGCCCGACATGTGCGCGAGCACGTAGCGGCGCGAATCGACGGCCGGGATCGCCGCGTTGTGCGGCAGTGCGACGCCGAGCGCTTCGGCCATGCACGCCATCGTCGACGCGGTCCCCATCGTGTTGCAGGTGCCGGCCGAGCGCGACATCCCGGCTTCGGCCGACAGGAAATGATGCAGATCGATCTCGCCGGCCTTCAGCGCTTCGTGCAGCTGCCACACCGCCGTGCCGGAGCCGATATTCTTGCCTTCCAGCTTGCCGTTCAGCATCGGGCCGCCCGATACGACGATCGCCGGCACGTCGCAACTCGCGGCGCCCATCAGCAGCGCGGGCGTCGTCTTGTCGCAGCCGGCGAGCAGCACGACCGCGTCGATCGGGTTGCCGCGGATCGCCTCTTCGACGTCCATCGATGCAAGATTGCGCGTGAGCATCGCGGACGGGCGCAGGTTCGATTCGCCGTTCGAGAACACCGGGAACTCGACCGGGAACCCGCCCGCCTCGAAAATCCCGCGCTTCACATGCTCGGCGAGCTTGCGAAAATGCGCGTTGCACGGCGTCAGTTCGGACCACGTATTGCAGATGCCGATGATCGGCCGGCCGTCGAATTCGTGATCGGGAATGCCCTGATTCTTCATCCAGCTCCGGTACATGAAGCCGTTCTTGTCGTTGGTGCCGAACCATTGAGCGGAGCGCAGCCTGGGTTTCGTTGCCGACATCGTCAATCCTGTGGAGGCGAGATACCGGCGCAGTCTAGGGAGAATTTTGATAACCTACCAATGACGTTTTCGCCGTTTCCCATATCGAATCAGACATTGATATAAACCCGTACGATGCCCGATGCCAGTCCGTGGGGAAACCGTTCCCGCCTGAAGACCCGCCAGTTGCTGCTCGTCGTCGCGCTTGCCGATGAGGGCAGCATTCACCGCGCGGCCGCCGCGCTGAACATGACGCAGCCCGCTGCGTCGAAGCTGCTGCGCGAGCTGGAGGAGTCGATCGGCGCGGTGCTGTTCGAGCGGCTGCCGCGCGGAATGCGGCCGACGCTGTACGGCGACGCGCTGATTCGCCACGCGCGCGCCGCGCTCGGCAGCCTCGATCAGGCGAGGGAGGAGCTGGCCGCGCTGAAGTCCGGGCATCTCGGTCACGTTGCGGTCGGCGCGATCACGTCGCCGGGGCTGCGGATCGTGCCGGCCGCCGTCGCCGACGTGAAGGCGTCGCACGCGAACATCCGCATCTCCGTCGAAATCGACACGAGCCTCGCGCTGCTCGAACATCTCGCACAGGAAAAGCTCGACATCGTGCTCGGCCGGCTGTCCGCCGAGCACGACAAGCTGCATCTGCGCTACGAGCCGTTGACCGGCGAGCCGGTTGCGGCCGTCGTCCGCCCGGGCCATCCGCTGCTCGCCGATGCGCCGCTCGCGCTCGCCGACGTGCAGCGCGCCGCGTGGATCGTCCCGCCGGCCGGCAGCGTGCTGCGCCATCGCTTCGAACTCGTGTTCCAGCGCGCGAGCCTCGCGCCGCCGGCGAACGTCGTCGAGACGGCCGCGCTGCTGTTCATCACGCAGCTGCTCGAACAGAGCGACATGATTGCGGTCGTTGCCGAGGACGTGGCGCACTACTACGCGCGCCACGGAATCGTCAGCGTGCTGCCGCTAGAGATGGACTGCCGGATGGACGACTTCGGGATCATCACGCGCACGGATCGGCTGCCGTCGCCGGCGGTGGAGGTGATGACCGATGCGATTCGGGCGGCGGCAAGGACGGTTTACGGAGTGGGGGTGTAGGAAGGCTGCCGGCGCATCGTGGTGCGCCGGCACTCTCGTCAAAACTGTGCCGAGGCCTGGAAAGCGATCGTCACGCGCGCCGTCGGGAAACCGGACGGCTTGTAGAGCGGCGTGCCGGCAAACAGGTCGTAGCCGTAGGCGCCGAAACGCGTGGCGACGCTGCCCTTCATGCCGATTACCGCGCCTGCCAGTTGTGTGCCGACCAGCACGACCGGCTGCGGGCCCCACACTCGGCCATAGTCGAGCCCCCCGTAGATCGCCATTCCCGTCTGCCCGATCGGTGCCTGAAGCTCGTTGCGCCAGTAGAAACCGCGAGAAGCCGCCAGCATCGTCTCGCCGTCGAAGCCGCGTACCGTGTAGCGGCTGCCGATCGTCAGGTCGTCGATGTAGTAGAGCGTGTTGCCGGTGTACTGGCCGTGGAACGTTGTGACGTACCGGAACGGCTGCTGCGCGATCGTGAACGGCACCGACAGGTTCGCGTCTAGCACGGCCATCTTGTAGCGGTAGGTTGGGCCGCCATCGGCTGCCAGCATGTCGTCCTGCGCGCCGAATGCGCCGATGCCCTGCCGGTACGCGAGCGTGCCGTCGAACTGCGCGTTGCCGAAGTAGTGGCGATCGGTCAGGCCGAACTCGACAAACGTGTTGTTGCGGCGCTGCTGCGGGATCTCTGTGTCTTCGATGAAGCTTTGACCGAAGCGGCGCGACAGCCGGAACTGCGCGCCGAACACGTCGTTCTGGCTACGCGACAGCACGCGGTTCAGCTTGAGGTCGACCGTCTTCGAATTGCCGCTCGCGATGAACGTCTGGTTCACGCCGGCGATCTGCTGGTAGTACGTGCTCGTGCACCGGCCTGGTCGCCATTCGCTTTGGCCGCCTCCATCATCTTGTCAGCATAATCCCCGATCCGGCGCGATACCGCTTCGCCAGCTGCGCTGGCCGCAGCCATCATGTCCGACTGGTTGGCCAGCAGGTTCTGCATGTCCGGAAGTTTGGCGACCGTCCCGTTCGTGTTCGTCGTATCGCGATTCAAGCTGGCCACATCCTGCTTCTGGTTTGCCGAATCCGTGATCGTCACCGTCCCCGCACTCACGCCGCTCTTCGTCGTCGCGCTATCGCTGCCGCTGTCATTCTGGCCAAGCATGGGCGCGGCGCCCCCCGCATTCTTGCCCGACGTGCTGCCGTGCGTGCTGTAGTTCATCCCGCCGTCGCCGGTCGTCGCACCCGTACTGAAACCACTCGAGCTCGCATCGCCAAGCTTATTGGCCTCAGGACTTGTCCGTCTCGTCGCTCTTCACTTCGTAGCTCTTGCGCGCCTTTTTGTAGCTGTTATCGAAGGGCTTGATCTTCAGCAAATGTGCTCTACTCGCATACCCACCAACGGCAGCGATGCCCAAGCCCAATAGCAGTAACCCCCCTCCAAATGGCGCGGGTGGCACATATTCATATGCGACAACCATAATTGCTAGACCTCCAATAAGGAGTGCAGTCCGCACCCAACGCGCGAAATTCCCATTCTCAATCAATCTAATCTTCATCGCTTGCCACTCCAATAATTGGCAAAATCAGACCAGTATTTATTCAATGAATTTTGTATCTGCTGACCTGTATTGCTATTGTTGAACGTGTTTGCCGTCTCGTTTATCGCAGGCCCGAGCGCTGGAGCCCGATCTGATAGGTTTCCTGCAATCAACCCCGCGACACCTGATACAGCGTACTGGCCCACGTCCGGTTTGACGAGTTGTGCCAAAGCGTCAGCTGCGAATCCAGCGACAGTCGCAGTATAGGCTGCCACTGAGAGCCCGCTGGAATACGGTGACGGAATGCTCGCGGCGGCAGCAGTTGCCGCACTGAATCGTCCGGCGTTAGTCGATATCATTGACGCAGTATCTGCGATGGTATTCCGCACGTAATTCGCATCCGACTGGTCGAACTTCGTAAACGGTCCCGTCAGATTGAACCCCGACGCATTGCCTGTAGAACGATCATAGTTAAATTGGCTCGGCACTTGACCAGGCGTAGCCGAGTCCGCGTTCGCTACGATGTATTCCTGCAGATCCGAATTCACCTGTGCCGTCGCCTGGGTCAGAATTGGTTTCCCGTCGGCCGTCGAACCCGCATAAATCCATTTAGCACCATAGTCCGTCGGCGCTTGCCCTACCAGCGTCTCCGGTGCGCCCGATTGATACTGGCCGTCAACCGACACACCCATGATTCGCATCGGTTACCGCGCCGACATTCACATCGCCTGCCGCCAGCAGGTTCGCGTTACCCTTGTCGAGGCTGATCGCGCTGCCGGAGAGCGTGATGTCCTTGGCCGCCCGCCACATTCTGGCCGGTCGCGGTCAGCTGGCCCGACGCCGTCAGGTTCAGGTCGCCGCCGTGCGTGACGGAACCGTCGTTGTTCACGCCGGCGCCGAGCGTGCCGGTGGAGTTGACGCTGCCAGCGTTGACCGTTGTATTTTGCTTCGCCGCGAGCGTGCCGCTGTTCGTGAGATCGGCGGCCGTGCTCGCCGACAGCGATTGCTGCGCGTAGGTCGTGCCGCTGTTCTGGATGCCACCCGAGGCCGACAGCGCCATATTGCCGCTTGCCGTGGTGTTGCCGGTGAGGACGAGTCGGCCATTCGACTGCAGCGTCAGATCGCCTGCCTGCGCGGCGATGGCGCCGGCGTTGGCGACGCCCACACCAAACTCGTTCGACGCGAGGAATATCCGATCGGCATACATACCCCCTAGCTGACTCACATCGATCGCGACCGACGGAGCCGGGCCGTCGCCGGCGATCGGCGTCGCGGCAAGCGTGTCGTGATTGACGCGGGCGGCGCCTGCGATCACGTTCAGGTTCTTCGCATAGATCGCGGAATTAGCCTGGACAGCGCGGGCGATCAGGTCCACCTGATCGGTACCGGTTGCGTTCAGGCCGGCGCCCGCGACGGTCACGAGCCCGCGGTTGACGTTGTAGCCGGCGAGTGAACCATCGGCGCCGTAGTACGGCACGCCAGTCGTCAGCGTCGCGCGGCTGGTATTCAGGAAGGTTCCACCGTCCACGAAAATCCCGGACGGGTTAGCAATGACCAGCTCCGCGCGAGCGCCTGCGATCTCCAAAGCGCCGCGAATTTGTGAGGGGTTCGGACTGTTGACCTGATTGACGATGATCCGCGCGGCCTGCCCGGCGCCGTAATTCGGGTTGCCGTTGATCCAGCCCGCCTGCTGCGTCTGAACCATCGTGGCCGAGTTGTTCAGGATCGCGCCGGCCTTTTGGACGTCGAACTGGTTGTAGGTGTTGACCGATACGCCTGCACTGGAGGGACGCGCCACGTTGACCTGCGGCAGGCCGTTCGGCGTCTGGATCACCTGTGTGCTGGTACCCGGCGTCGCGACGATCTGCGCACCGGACAGAGTCGGCAGCATGCCGAATACGGCAACGCCTGCCACAACGACGCGAGCGCCGGACATCGACGACCGCCGCCGCGCGCGTGCTTCACCCGTTGCCGACTTCCCGTCGGCCGTCGCTGTCTCCGCGACGGCCACCACCATACCGCGAAGCCTGGAATACACCAGGCGATGCGTATTCTTGTTCATTCTCGCCGACGCGGCCTGCGTCCGTTCGTTGGTCACCCGGAACGGAGCTTACCGAAAACCTTTCGAATGACTGTCAATCATTACCAAGTCGTTGGCGGAAAAACACAAATTTTGAATTTCGAACGTGTCCAATTGACTCGAAGACGTCATGTCTCGCATCGAGCACTACGTCGCAGTGAAGAACGCGCAAATAAGCCGCGTCACACCGACCGGCAACCGATCCTCGCCACAGACAAAAAACGCGATTCAGCGCACGGCCCGCTCACGCCTTCCAGGCGCCCATTCCCCGCGTCGCCACCACGCCCGTCGTGCCGCGCACCACGAGCCGCGGCGCCGATGCCGTCCTGACGCGCGCCGCATCGTCGACCTGCCCGCCGGCCTCGCGCAGCGCATTGAGCAGATCGACCGCAAGCCCCGCCGCCTCGGCGGTCGGGATCGCGACCGTCGTCAGCGTCGGACGCGTATCGCGCGCGAGCTGGATGTCGGTAATGCCGATGATCGACAGATCGTCCGGCACGCGCAGCCCGCGATCGGCGGCCGCATGCAGCGCGCCGATCGCCGGCAGATCGTTGGTCGCGAGCAGCGCGGTGAGATCCGGATGCGCATCGAGCAATCGCCCCGCCGCACGCAGCCCGCCTTCGATCGAATCGGGCTCGGCCGCGACGATCGACGCGTCGAGCCCCGCTTCGCGCATCACATCCGCGAACCCGTCGTAACGCGCCGCCTGCACGCCGCCCGCGCAACCGCCGACGATCGCGCCGATCCGCCGGTGCCCGAGTTCGAGCAGATGCCGCGTCGCGATCCGCCCCGCCTCGCGGAAATCGACCGCGACGCACGGCAACCCGTCCGGCAGCGCATCGGGCCGTTCCCACATGCACAGCACGACCGGCACGCCGCGCCGCGTCACGTCGAGCAGGTCCGGCAGATGGCTCGCGTTCGTCACGAGGATGCCTTCGGACACCGTGCCGGCGATCTGGTCCAGATACGCGCGCCCCTGCGCCGGATCGTCGTTGGTATTGCAGACGATCAGAAACTGCCCGTTGCGCCGCACCGCGCGCTCGACCGCGAGCGCGAACTCGGGATAGAACGGGTTCGCGATGCTCGATACCATCAGCGCGACCGTCGGCGCGCGCCCTTCCGCGAGCGCCCGCGCGGCAAGATGCGGCCGATAGCCGAGCGTCTGCACGGCCTCCAGCACGCGCGCGCGCGTCGCATCGCCGACGCGCCCGCGGCCGCGCAGCACGTTCGACACCGTCGCGGCCGTCACGCCCGCACGGCGCGCCACTTCATCGAGAGTCGCCATGTTTGCTCACTATCTGAGAAGCCCATCCAGTATTTGCTTCGCCGTGCGAAGCGGCGCACTATCGTCGCACGCCCTGCGGCTCGATCGCGGGGCGCGCCCCGGCCGCGAGCGCAATCGCCGTTTTTTTTGACTGCGATGATTAAGCGCTTAATCATGTGCGGCAACGCATTAGAACATGGAGCGGAGACAATGGCCAGCATCTCGATGCGGCGCGTGCAGAAGGCTTATGGCGACCACGCGCCGGTCATACGCGACGTCGATCTCGAGATCGGCGAGCACGAGTTCTGCGTGTTCCTCGGTCCGTCCGGCTGCGGGAAATCGACGCTGCTGCGGATGATCGCCGGCCTCGAGGATCTGAGTGCGGGCGAGCTGTCGATCGGCGGCCGGCGCGTCGACGACGTGCCCGCGGCCGAACGCGGCGTCGCGATCGTGTTCCAGAGCTACGCGCTGTTTCCGCACATGACCGTCTACGAGAACATGGCGTTCGGCCTGAAGCTCGCGCGCATGCCGAAAGCGGAGATCGACCGCAAGGTGCGCGACGCCGCGCGGATCCTGCAGCTCGACGCGCTGCTCGACCGCAAGCCGAAGGCGCTGTCGGGCGGCCAGCGGCAGCGCGTCGCGATCGGCCGCGCGATCGTGCGCGAGCCCGGCGTGTTCCTGTTCGACGAGCCGCTGTCGAACCTCGACGCGGCGCTGCGCGGTCAGACGCGCGTCGAGATCGCGCGGCTGCACCGGCAGTTCGAGCGCGCGAGCGTCGTCTACGTGACGCACGACCAGACGGAAGCAATGACGCTCGCCGACAAGATCGTGCTGCTGCATGCCGGCGCCGACACGGCGCAATACGGCAGCATCGCGCAGGTCGGCGCGCCGCTCGAGTTGTATCACCGGCCGGCGAGCCGCTTCGTCGCGGGCTTCATCGGCTCGCCGCGGATGAACTTCCTGCCGGCCGTCGTCGCCGCGGCCGATGCGCAGCGCACGACGGTCACGCTCGTGCCGTCCGGCGAAAGCTTCGCGCTCGCGCGCGACGGCGCCGCGCTGCGCGCGGGCGACGCGGTCACGCTCGGCATCCGTCCCGAACACCTGACGCTCGGCGCCGCACACGAATCGACGATGCTCGTGCGCGACGTCGCACTCGTCGAGCGTCTCGGCGAGCAGACGTGCGTGCATCTCGACCAGCCGGGCGGCACGCCGCTGATCGCGAAGGTGCCCGGCGACGCAGCGGTGCGCCCCGGCGAGCGCCTGCCCGTGCACGCGCCGGCCGCCGCGTGCCACCTGTTCACCCAAGACGGCCGCGCACTGCCCGCGTCCGCCACCCTCTCCGTTCACCATTACGCATAAGGATCGCGCATGCGCGTCGGCGTCTGTTACTACCCGGAACACTGGCCAGAATCGATGTGGGCGGACGACGCCCGCCGGATGAAAGCGCTCGGCATCGCGCAGGTGCGCATCGCGGAATTCGCGTGGAGCCGCATCGAGCCGTCGCCCGGCGAATACGATTGGGGCTGGCTCGATCGCGCGGTCGACGTACTCGCCGCGGCGGGCCTCGACATCGTGATGTGCACGCCGACCGCGACGCCGCCGAAATGGCTGATCGACCGCCATCCGGACATTCTCGCGATCGGTGCGGACGGCCGCCCGCGCGCGTTCGGCTCGCGCCGCCATTACGACTTCTCGTCGCCCGTCTATCACGAAGCATCGCGGCAGATCTGCACGGCGGTCGCCGAGCGCTACGGCCGCCATCCGGCCGTGCGCTTCTGGCAGACCGACAACGAGATGGGCTGTCACCAGACGGTCGTCAGCTATTCGCCAGCTGCGGTCGCACGCTTTCGTGAATGGCTGAAGGCGCGCTATGGGACGATCGACGCGCTGAACCGCGCGTGGGGCACCGTGTTCTGGAGCATGGAGTATCGCGATTTCGACGAGATCGACGCGCCCGTCGGCACCGTGACCGAAGCGCATCCGACCCATCGGCTCGACTACCGGCGTTTCGCGTCGGACGAAGTGGTCCGCTATCACCGGATGCAGGTCGACGTGATCCGCGCGCACTCGCCGGGCCGGCCGGTCGCGCACAACTTCATGCAGCTGTTCACCGACTTCGATCACTATGCGGTCGCGCGCGATCTCGACGTCGCGACGTGGGACAGCTATCCGCTCGGCGCGCTCGAGGAGCACTGGTTCGCGCCCGACGTGAAGGCGCGCTGGCTGCGCACGGGCCATCCGGATTTCGCGTCGTTCAATCACGACCTCTATCGCGGCATGTCGAAGCTGCCGTTCTGGGTGATGGAGCAGCAGCCAGGACCCGTGAACTGGGCGCACTGGAACCCGGCGCCGCTGCCGGGGATGGTGCGGCTGTGGAGCTGGGAAGCGTTTGCGCACGGCGCGGGCTGCGTGTCGTACTTCCGCTGGCGGCAGGCGCCGTTCGCGCAGGAGCAGATGCACGCGGGGCTGCACACGCCCGACGACCGGCTCGACGAAGGCGGTCGCGAAGCAGAGCGCGTCGCGCACGAGATCGCCGCCGTGCATGACGCCGATGCGCACGCGGACGCCGCGGTGCATGCGCGCGTCGCGCTCGTCTTCGACTACGAAGCGAAGTGGCTGCTCGACGTGCAGCCGCAAGGCGCGGACTTCCAGTACGCACGCATCGCGTTCGACTACTACTCGGCGTTGCGCGCGCTCGGGCTCGACGTCGACGTGATCTCCGCGCAGGCGCCGCTCGACGGCTATCGGCTCGTCGTCGTGCCGCCGCTGCCGATCGTTCCCGACGATTTCGCCACGCGCGTCGCCGCATCGCGCGCGCATGCGGTGTTCGGGCCGCGCACCGGCTCGAAGACGGTCGACCTGCAGATTCCGCCGACGCTGCCGCCCGGCGCACTCGCCTCGATCCTGCCGCTGCGCGTCTGGCGCGTCGAATCGCTGCGGCCGAGCGTGACCGAACGCGTCGACGGCGCGCTCGTCGACGGCACGCCGTTCGCCGGTCATGCGCGCCACTGGCGCGACCTCGTCGAATTGCGCGATGCGCAGCGCACCGTCGTGCGCGCGCGCTTTGCCGACGATCATCCGGCCTGGGTATCGCACGGCACGCTGCATTACTGGGCCGCGCTGTTCGACGACGCGACCACCGCGCAGCTGTTCGCGAGCGTCGCCGCCGAAGCGGGGCTCGCGCCGACGCCGCTCGCCGACGGCGTGCGCATCAGCCGGCGCGGCGGCCTCACGTACGTGTTCAACTACGGCGACACCGTGCACACGATCGACGCGGTGCCGGCGGCGGCGTTCGTGGTCGGCAGCGCCGACGTCGAGCCGCGCGGTGTCGCCGTGTATCGCAGTCACGCATAGCCGTTTCATCGTCACCGCCGCGGCGCGCGACGCGCCGCTCACGCATAACGACAGACAGGACTGGAGACAACCATGACTCATCGCCCCGTTCGCGCCGCCGCCCGCTTCGCCACGGCCGCCGCCGTCGCGCTCGCATCGCTCGCCGCGACCGCACCCGCCGACGCCGGCACGCTGAGCATCAACATCGCGTTCAAAGGCGCGAGCCAGCGCGCGGTCTGGCAGTCGACGCTCGACGCATTCCACCGCGCGCATCCGGACATCGACGTGAAAGCGACGTTCGTCGACGAGGAAGCGTACAAGGTGCAGCTTCCCGCGTGGCTCACGACCGTCGCGCCCGACGTCGTGAACTGGCATGCGGGCGAACGGATGGCGTATTACGCGAAGCGCGGGCTGTTCGAGGATCTGAGCGGCGACTGGACGAAGAACGGCTGGGACGCGATGTACGCATCGACGCGCAGCGCATCGTCGTACAACGGCAAGCAATACGCGGCGCCGACCGTCTACTACTCGTGGGGCCTGTTCTACCGGAAGGATCTGTTCCGCAAGGTCGGCATCGCGAACGAGCCGAAGACGTGGGACCAGTTTCTCGACGCGTGCAAAAAGCTGAAGGCCGCGGGCATCACGCCGATCGCGGTCGGCGGCCGCGACGCGTGGACGCTCGCCGGCTGGTTCGACTATCTGGACCTGCGCCTGAACGGCAATGCATTCCATCAGCAGCTGATGGCCGGCGACGTGCCGTACACCGACCCGCGCGTGAAGAAGGTCTACACGACGTGGAAATCGCTGATCGATGCCGGCTACTTCATCGACAACGCGCTGTCCTACGATCTCGACGGCGCGCAACCGTTCCTGTTTCAGGGCAAGGCCGCGATGATGCTGATGGGCACGTTCATCGCGGCCGGCTTTCCGCCGAACGTGAAGCCGGAGATGGGCTACTACCGCTTTCCGGTCATCGACGCGAACGTGCCGACCGCCGAAGACGGCCCGGTCGAATCGCTGCACATCCCCGCGAAGGCGAAGAACAAGGCCGACGCGCATACGTTCCTCGCGTTCGTCGAAACGCCGGAGATCGGCGCGAAGCTCGCGGAAGGGCTCGGTTCGCTGTCGGCGAACAGCAAGTCGCCGGAGCCCGCCGATCCGATCTCGCGCATCGGCTTCCGGATTCTCGCCGACACGAAGGGCGGCGTCGCGCAGTTCTACGACCGCGACATGACGAAGGAAATGGCCGACGAAGGGATGAAGGGGATGCAGCAGTTCGTCGCGAATCCGGCGCAGCTCGATGCGGTGCTCGCGCAGCTCGAGCAGACGCGCAAGCGCATCTACAAGAAGTGACCGCGTGACCGTGCGGCGGCCGCGCGCCGCCGCGCCCGTTCAGGAGGCAAACCGTGTCCAGTCCGATCACGTCCCACCCGCCCGCCGGCGCAACAGCGACCGCGGCCGCGTCGCGCGATGATGCCGTGCACGCGCCGCGCGCGCGCCGCCCGTCGCCG
>NZ_KV786817.1:0-5365 GCF_001806955.1 Burkholderia sp. HMSC10F09 | reverse complement strand
GTCAGGCGGCCGCGGCGGCCAGCTCGGCGCGCGCGGCTGCCGCCTTGCGCGTCTTGCCCGCGCGCGACGGCGGCTGGCACAGCCCGCAGACGAAACCTTGCTGCGGATCATGCGCATGGGCGACGAAATGCCCGCCGCAGCGCGTGCACGGCGTCATCTGCAGCATCCCGGAATCGAAGAAGCGTACGAGCGTCCAGGCGCGCGTGAGGCTCAGCGCCGCTTCGTCGCCGGACAGCGAGACGTGCTCCAGATAGAGCCGGTACGCCTTCACGATCGCGTGGATCGGCTCGCAGCGGCCGTGATCCTGCATGAAGCGGTAGATGTTGTAGAACAGCGACGAATGGATGTTCGGCTGCCACGTCATGAACCAGTCGGTCGAGAACGGCAGCATTCCCTTCGGCGGCGAAACGCCCTTCAGTTCCTTGTACAGCTTGATCAGACGATCCCGCGACAGGCTCGTCTCCGCCTCCAGCAGCTGCAGCCGGGCGCCCAGTTCGATCAGTTCGATGGCGAGGGTGATTTCCTTCACCTCGATCACGACGCTTTTGCTTGCCATGGTGATAACGTTCGCGTGTCGTTGTTCGGATGCTGCGCCCATGCGCCGGCGCCGGCGCGGCGCGCCGGCTCGAACGCAGGACAGGAAGGATCAGCGGACGCTTTCGACCGGTTGTCCGGCCATCAGGATCGCCGAGTGCGCGCGTGCGACGACGTCGCTGCGGCCTTTGTCGGCGAGCGACGACAGCAGCGCGTGATCGTCGAAGCGGAAGCGGCACAGCATCTGATTCGACGCGGCGAGCTTGACCGTCTGCGCGAGCGTGAGGTTTGCAAGCACGTCGGCCAGTTCCTCGGAGATGCCCATCCGGAACATGCCCATTGCCTTGTCTTCGCGCAGCAGGCGCTGCGCGAGCAGCAGGTACGACAGGTTGACCTCTTTGATCTCGCCTAGCATTTCGCTGGTGGCGCTCATGATTCCCCCGTGAGAAGCGTTGCTTTGGCCATTCATGTTTATGGAAACGTTTGCTCGATCCGGCGCACCTGATGCACTCGGTCGGCATGTTTATAGTCTTACAGCGCGAATTTTGGCCAAACGGGAATGGCACCGGTATCAGCGAAGTGGCGTATGCAGTGCAGGATTTGTCTGTAAACCGTGTAGGAATTTTTCCGACAAGGCGAATTGAAAGCTTGAATGAGGAGAAATACGGCGTGCGATTTGGCGAGACCTGCGCCGATACGCCGCGGAGGGCCGTCCGGCAAGGCATGCCGGGACGCGAATCGGTAAAAATTATAGTAGTTTTTCATGATGGTGCAACAATCGCGTTGACCATCTCCATTCGTGTTTCCGTGCCCTTTTTATTCGGGTTTTCGCGTATTTCATCGTGTAACAAGCCTTAAGTGTTTGAAAAAACACTCGAACCCCGCCGAGCGATCCCGATAATGGACTCCAACGGGCGTCGACACGACGCGTGTCGCACCGCCCCGGCATCGCGTGGCGCCGGCCCGCCGTTCTCGTCGAACCGGCCCGCCACACCCGCCGACCGTAGCGTCGGCACTTTCCGCAACCGCAGTACGGGACCGAGCGAGCTGCATCCCGCGGCTCGGACGGATCGAACGACGAACCGGGGCGCCGCTTCCGGGCCTCATCGACCGTCTTGCAGGGCCCGAGCAACGTCGAGGCGGCCGGTTCGGGCCGACCGTTTTACAAGGGACCCGGAGCCAGGGCCGAACGCTCCCGGGTCGACCGTGGTACATGGGACCCGGCCAGCGCTGCGGCGCGAATCCGGGTCGACACAGGAGAACGTCCATGCGCATTGCCCAGATCGCGCCGCTGTATGAAGCCGTCCCGCCGAAACTGTACGGCGGCACCGAACGCGTCGTGTCCTATCTCACCGAGGCGCTCGTCGAGCTCGGCCACGACGTGACGCTGTTCGCCAGCGGCGACTCGGTGACGTCCGCGCGCCTCGAAGCGGCATGGCCGCGCGCGCTGCGACTGGATCCGTCGATCCGCGATTCGATGGCGCCCCATATGCGGCTGATCGAGCAGGTGGCGCGCGTCGCGCATGAATTCGACGTGCTGCACTTCCATCTCGACTATCTGCCGTTTCCGCTGATGTCGCGGCTCGACACGCCGTACGTGACGACGCTGCACGGCCGCCTCGACCTGCCCGAGCTGCAGCCCGTATTCGACGCGTTCCCGAACGCGCCGGTCGTGTCGATCTCGAATTCGCAGCGCAAGCCGCTGCCGCAGGCCGCGTGGGCCGGCACCGTCTATCACGGGCTGCCGGAGACGCTGCTCACGCCGCAGCCCGACGTGAAGCCCGAATATCTGGCATTCCTCGGCCGCATCTGTCCCGAAAAGCGCGTCGACACCGCGATCCGGATCGCTGCGCAAAGCGGGCTGCCGCTGAAGATCGCCGCGAAGGTCGACAAGGCCGACGCCGATTACTTCAAGGAAGTGATCGAGCCGCTGCTCGGCCAGGCGCACGTGGAGTTCATCGGCGAGATCAACGAGGCGCAGAAGCCGGCGTTCCTGTCGGGCGCGAAGGCGCTGCTGTTCCCGATCGACTGGCCGGAGCCGTTCGGCCTCGTGATGATCGAGGCGATGGCGTGCGGCACGCCGGTCGTCGCGTTCAACCGCGGCTCGGTGCCGGAGGTGATCGAGGACGGCGTGACGGGCTTTATCGTCGAGGATGTGCAAGGCGCGGTCGGCGCGCTGCACCGGATCGACAGCCTGTCGCGCGACGCGATTCGCGCGCGTTTCGATACGCGATTCAGCGCCAAGGCGATGGCGCAGCGCTACGTCGAAACTTACGAATCGCTTTGCGCCAACGCCCGACGGCCGGCATTGCGCCGCGTGGCCGGCGCGTAACGCCGAAATCCGCGCGAAATAGCCGGTGAAAATCGCGCCGAAATCCGGCGCGTAAAACCAAAGAGCCGCATCGACGATGCGGCTCTTTCTTTTTGGCTGTCGGTCACTCCATCAGGAAACGGTCGCGGTTTTTGCCGACGATCCAATTCGGCGGCTTGCCGCGACCGCTCCAGGTCGCGCCCGTCTTCGGATCGCGGTATTTCGGCGGCAGCGGCGCCTTTTTGGGCGGACGGCCGCGGCGCGCGCGCTCGGCAAAGCCGAGATCCTGCGCGGTCAGCCCGTATTCGTCGATCAGGCGCCGGATATCGGCAATCACGGCCGCGATTTCCTGACGCCGCACCTCGTCCGCCTGAGCCTGCAATTCGGCGATCTGGGCCTTGAGTTTTGCGTATTGAGACATTTTTTGACTCCCCTTTCCATGATGCGCCCCGGCGCATCCGCCGCGACACGGCCCCCGCTCAATCCGTCCTGCGCCGTGCCAATCGAAATTAATGCCGACATTTTTAACCGGTCCGCATATATCGAGAATGCGGACTTATTCTAATAAAGCGATTTGTCAGCTACTCAAATTTAACAATCGTTGACCACGATGCGGCGTTTCATTTCCTATAATCCAGACCAATTCCGGACGGCGGCTAAATCGTAACCGTCGCCGGTTTGTCTTCAACCCACTTGAACGAGGTCCTCCCATGAATCTTTCTCAGCGGCTCGCTGCAGAGGTATTCGGCACGTTCTGGCTGGTGCTCGGCGGGTGCGGCAGCGCCGTGCTGGCCGCCGCCTTCCCGGGCCTCGGCATCGGATTTGCCGGCGTCGCGCTCGCATTCGGGCTCACCGTCCTGACGATGGCGTTCGCGATCGGCCACATTTCGGGCTGCCATCTGAATCCGGCCGTGAGCGTCGGCCTGACGGTCGCCGGGCGCTTCCCGGCACGCGACCTCGTCCCGTACATCGTCGCACAGGTGGTGGGCGCAACGATCGGCGCGTTCGTGCTGTATCTGATCGCGACCGGCAAGCCGGGCTTCGACGTCGTCGGCAGCGGTTTCGCGACGAACGGTTTCGGCGAGCGCTCGCCGGGCCACTACTCGCTCGCGGCGTCGTTCATCTGCGAAGTCGTGATGACGGGCTTCTTCCTGTTCGTGATCCTCGGCGCGACCGACAAGCGCGGCGTGCCGGCAGGCTTCGCGCCGATCGCGATCGGGCTGTGCCTGACGCTGATTCACCTGATCTCGATCCCGGTCACCAACACGTCGGTGAACCCCGCTCGTTCGACCGGCCCGGCGCTGTTCGTCGGCGGCGATGCGATCGGCCAGCTCTGGCTGTTCTGGATCGCGCCGCTGATCGGTGCGGCGCTCGCCGGGGTCATCTACCCGCTGGTAGCGGGCCGCGACGACGCGCTCGACCTGCTGCCGACGGCATCCGCTCGCACAAGCGAATAACCACTACGGGGTCATGCGAGCAGAGCAGCGAGCCTCACGCTGCACAAGAAGATAGAGGCAAGCCATTTGACGGGCGCCGCTGGCGCCCGTTTTTCATGTCGGGACTCAGGACGCGGCGAGATCCTCGAGCGCGAACAGCGTGCGCAGATGGCGCGCGACGCCCGCGTCGAAGTTGTTGCCGATCCGCGGGATGTGCGGCAGCCGCGCGATCAGATCCGGGTTTGCGTTGTTCATCATGAACGCATGGCCGGCCGTTTCGAGCAGGTCGATGTCGTTCATGTTGTCGCCGAACGCGACGCAATGGCCGGCGTCGACGCCGAGCCGCCCGAGCACCGCGCGCAGCGCGCGGCCCTTCGACACGTTCGCGGTCATCACTTCGAGACAGTCGGGCAGCGAGTACGTGACGTACAGCGCATCGCCGAACTGCACGCGCATCTGTTCGGCCACGACCGCCAGATCGGCCGGCTCGCCGATATACAGCACCTTCGCGATGTCCGCGCCGTCGTGCGCGAGCATGTCGATTACTTCGTACCGGAAGCCCGAGTCCTGATGGAATTCGAGCAGGTGCGGGGCATCGCGGTCGATCAGCCAGCCGTGTTCGGTAAACAGATTGACGATCACGCGGCCGTGCGCGCCGGCAATCTCGGGCAGCACCAGACGGCGGACGATGGCCGGATCGATGTCCTGCGCGTGGATCGTCGTGTCGTCCGGCGCATGGACGCGCGCGCCGTTCGACGTGATCAGGTACGGGCGGATGCCGAGCACGTCGCGGATGCCGGCGACGTCCGCGTAGTGGCGCCCCGTCGCGATCACGAACTGCACGCCGTCGCGGTCGAGGCGGCGGACGGTCTCGATCGTGTACGGATCGAGCTGGTGGTCGCTGTTCAGCAGCGTGCCGTCGAGATCGGTGGCGATGACTTTGTACATGGGGAGCAAGGTAGGCGCGCAGCGGACTGCGGAGCCGACATTTTAGCGTCGGGCGGTGGTGGGTGGTGGGGGCTCGGGCCTGGTGCTCGGTGCTCGGTGCTCGGTGCTCGGTGCTCGGGCCTCGGTGCTCGGGCCT
>NZ_KV786816.1:0-925 GCF_001806955.1 Burkholderia sp. HMSC10F09 | reverse complement strand
CGTGTCGATCTGGATCGTCGCGCCGGCTTCGGCCGTGCCGGACAGCGACGTGCCATCCGTCGGGTTCACCGTCGGCACAGCCGGCGCCGTCGTATCGACCGTCAGATTGAACGCTGCACTCGGCACACTAACGTTCCCCGACGAATCCGTTGCCGTGACCGTCAGGCTATGTGCGCCTTCGCCCAATGCAGTCGCCGGCGTAAAGGTCCAGTTGCCGGATGCGTCTGCCGTGGTCGTGCCGAGCAACGCCGTACCGTCGTAGACGTTGATCGTGCTGCCCGCTTCGGCCGTACCGCTCAACGTCGGCGTCGTGTCATCCGTGCTACCACCGGAAACGATTGCGCCAAGGACCGAACCAACGTCGTCGGTCACGCCGGCAATGACGGGCGCCGCAGGCGCCGTCACATCGCCCGTCACCGTCACCGAAGCAGACGGGCTCGTATTGCCCGCCGCATCGCTTGCCGTTACGCCGATTTGCGTGCCGATGGGCAGCGGTGTCGTGGGCGTGTACGTCCATGCGCCGGTCGGATCAGCCGTCACCGTCGCATCCGGTGTGCCGTCGCCATTCGTGTCGATCTGGATCGTCGCGCCTGCTTCGGCCGTGCCCGACAGAGAGGTCCCGTCCGTCGGGTTCACTGTCGGAGCCGAAGGCGCAGTCGTATCCACTGTCAGATCGAATGCCGCGCTCGGCACACTGACGTTCCCCGACGAATCCGTTGCCGTGACTGTCAGGCTATGTGCACCTTCGCCCAATGCGCTCGCCGGCGTGAAGCTCCAGTTGCCCGATGCATCGGCCGTTGTCGTACCGATCATCGTCGTACCGTCATAGACGTTGATCGTGCTGCCCGCTTCAGCCGTACCGCTCAACGTCGGCGTCGTATCGTCGGTGCTGCTGCCGGAAACGATTGCGCCAAGGACCGAACCA
>NZ_KV786815.1:0-4509 GCF_001806955.1 Burkholderia sp. HMSC10F09 | reverse complement strand
CCGGCCGCGCACTCGCACGGGGCTGCCGGAGCCGGCCGCGACGTTCGCGCGCATCGCGCAGGAGTTCCGGCCGTTGCCGCCCGCGCCGTTCGCGATCTCGGTGCCGGCTGGCCTCACCGCGCCCGACGACGTATGGCGCCGCCTCGGCAACCGGCTGCGCGCACGCGGCGCGGGCGCGCCGTCCGGCTACGCCGATCCGCAAGGCGCGCTGCCGCTGCGCGCAGCGATCGCCGATTACGTGCGCCGCTCGCGCTCGGTGCGCTGCGAAGCCGATCAGGTCGTGATCACGAGCGGGACGCAACAGGGGCTCCATCTGGCGACGCAGGTCCTGCTCGGCGCACACGATCGCGCGTGGGTCGAGAATCCCGCTTACCGCGGCATCACGGCGCTGCTCGACAGCACGGGCCGCCGCGACGCGATGGTGCGCGTGCCCGTCGATGCGGACGGCATCGACGTCGACGCCGGCATGCGCGCAGCGCCCGATGCGCGCATCGCGTTCGTGACGCCGTCGCACCAGTATCCGCTCGGGATGCCGATGAGCATGGCGCGGCGCAATGCGCTGCTCGCCTGGGCGCGCGCGCATCGCGCGTGGATCGTCGAAGACGACTACGACAGCGAGCTGCGCTATGAAGGCCATCCGTTTCCGTCGCTGCAGGGGCTGGACCCCGAGCGCGTCGTCTATCTCGGCACGTTCAGCAAGGTGCTGTTTCCATCGCTGCGGCTCGGCTACGTGATCGCGCCGGACGATCTGGTGCCCGCGTTCTGCGGCGCACGCGTGCTGATGGATCGTCATGCGCCGACCGCCGATCAGTACGTGCTCGCTGCGTTCATCGCCGAAGGCCATCTCGACCGGCACATCCGTCGCGTGCGCGGCGTCTATGCGGAACAGCGCACGCTGCTGATCGACACACTCGGCGCACGGCTGCCGCGCGCGCTCGCCTGGGTGCAGCCCGGCGATCAGGGCATGCATGTCGTACTGTGGCTCGCCGTCGGCATCGACGATCTCGACGTCGTCGCACGCGCGGCCGACGCCGGCATCGCGGTGCGCGCGGTTTCGCCGATGTTCGCGCCGGGCACCGCG
Source organism: Burkholderia sp. HMSC10F09 (assembly GCF_001806955.1). NCBI lineage: Bacteria > Pseudomonadati > Pseudomonadota > Betaproteobacteria > Burkholderiales > Burkholderiaceae > Burkholderia > Burkholderia sp. HMSC10F09. The sequence continues at coordinate 3,428 of NZ_KV786815.1, read as the reverse complement.
CGGCCCGGCCTCGTGCTCGGGTTCGGCGGATTCGGCCGCGCCCGGATGGAAGCCGCGGCGCAGCGGCTCGCCGAAGTGATCGTCGAGGCCGCCGGCGCGGCGCGCCGCCGACGCGCGCGGTAAATCGCGTGCCGGGTCGCGCACCGATACGTGCATGGCACCGCGGAAAGGTTGTCGGCGCGCAACAAACGTAATCGTCTGTAAATCCTGCAAGCGAAACGCCGTTTGCGCCGCATTCGCCGCGCGCGCGTTTGCTAGCATCGCGGCTTTTTCCGCCCTCCCGCCGTGAATCGCTTCGTGTCGTTCCTTCGCCTCGCACTGGCGCGCTGCCGCGCGCGCGTCGCGCCGTTCGCCGCCGGCTGCGCGGCCCGCCTGCGCGCAGCGCTGCGCGGCGCCGCACACGCGCTTCGCCATCCGACGCGCCGCGGCATTGCGCTGACGCTCGCCGCGATACCGACGCTCGCGGTGCTGGTGCTGCTCGCGTTCGTGCCGTTCACGCCGAGCATCGGCGACATCCGCAAGGCACGCATCGAGCGGCCCGCACGCGTGCTGTCGGCCGACGGCAAGCTGATCGCCGAGTTCCGGCCGGTCAACCGCGAATGGGTGCCGTTGAAGCTGATTTCGCCGCACACGGTCGACGCGTTGATCGCGACCGAGGATCGCCGCTTCTACGCGCACCACGGCATCGACTGGCGCCGCACGCTCGCGGCCGCGTTGCACACGTTCGGCGGCGAGCGCCAGGGCGGCTCGACGATCACGCAGCAGCTCGCGCGCAATCTCTATCCGGACGAAGTCGGCCGCGCGCCGACGCTCACGCGCAAACTGAAAGAGCTCGTCACTGCGTTCAAGATCGAGATGGTGTACAGCAAGGCCGAGATTCTCGAGACCTATCTGAACACGGTGCCGTTCCTCTACAACGCCTACGGCGTCGAGATGGCCGCGCGGACCTACTTCGGGAAATCCGCGGACCAGCTCGACGTCGTCGAAAGCGCGACGCTCGTCGGGATGCTGAAGGGCAACAGCTACTACAACCCGGTGCTGAATCCCGAACGCGCATTGCAGCGTCGCAACGTCGTGCTCGAGCAGATGGCGAAGGCCGGCATGCTGTCGGCGAGCGAACTCGCGCGGCTGCAGCGCCGGCCGCTGCGCGTCGACTTCGAACGGCAGACGGCCGAGCCGGGCCTCGCGCCGCATTTCGCGGTGCAGGTCCGCAAATGGCTGATCGCGTGGGCCGACAGCCACGACTACGATCTGTACTCCGACGGCCTCGTGATCCGCACGACGCTCGACGCGCGTCTGCAGCAGATGGCCACGCGCGCGCTCGTGCAGCAGACCGACCGCTTGCAGGCCGTCGCCGACGCCGCCTGGCGCGGCCCGTCGGGATGCGGGCTGCGCAACGCGCTGTTCCGCGGCTTCATCCGGCAGACGCCCGATTACCGCGACGCGCGCGACGCGGGGCTCACCGATGCGGCCGCGCTGACGCAGCTCGGCGCGAACCGCGCGTTTGTGCGCGCGCTATGCGAGCGCAAGACACAGGTGCAGGCCGGCTTCGTCGCGATCGATCCGCGCAACGGCGCGATCCGCGCGTGGGTCGGCAGCCCCGATTTCGGCGACGAGCCGTTCGACCACGTCGAGCAGGCGCGGCGCCAGCCGGGCTCGACGTTCAAGCCGTTCGTCTACGGCGCCGCGTTCGCGGACGGCGCCCGGCCGAGCGACACGTTCGTCGATCGCGACGTCGCGATTGCGCTCGGCGATGGCACTGTGTGGCGCCCCACCGACGCGGAGCCGCCGACCGGCGCGCCGATGACGCTGCGCGATGCGCTCGCGCTGTCGCGCAACCGGATCACCGCCCAGCTGATGCAGCGCGAAGGCTCGGCGAAGGTCGTGCGGCTCGCGCGCGCGATGGGCGTGCGCGACAGCCCGCTCGAGGCGGTGCCGTCGCTCGCGCTCGGCACGAGCCCCGTCACGCTGAAGGAGATGGTGTCCGCGTACGCGACGATCGCGAACCGCGGCGTCTATGTCGCGCCGCAGGCGATCACGCAGATCGAGGATCGCAACGGCAAGGTGCTCGCGCGCTTCGCCGACGCGCCGCCGCAGCGCGCCCTGCCGGCCGACGCGGCGCTCACGCTCGTCGACGTGATGCGCGACGTCGTCGACCGCGGCACGGGCGCCGACATCCGCACGCGTTACGGAATTCGCGGCGACGTGGCCGGCAAGACCGGCACGACGCAGGACAACGCCGACGGCTGGTTCATCCTGATGCATCCGCAGCTCGTCGCGGGTGCGTGGGTCGGCTTCGACGACGGCAGCGTGACGCTGCGCAGCGACTACTGGGGTGCGGGCGCGCACAGCGCGTTGCCGATCGTCGGTGCGTTCTATGTCGACGCGCTGCGTGCACGCGCGATCGATCCGCACGCGCAGCTCTCGCCCGATTTCCGCCCGCGCGCCGCGCCGGCATCCGCGCCGAAGCGGCGCGTGCATCCGGGCCTGTTCGACTGGCTGCGACTGTTCCGCTAGCGCGTCAGTCCGCCGTATCGCCGCCCTTCGGCAGCTTCGACCACGCGCCGCGGCCCGGCAGGGGCGACCACGCGGGGCGCGTCTTGCGCGCGCTGTCGATCACGACCAGATAGCGGCCGGCGATCGGCGAGATCTCGCGGTCGCCGCGCAGCACCCACAGCGACTTGCCGGCCTCGACGCGCGCCTGATAGTCGTCGTCGAGAATTCCGTGCCGGTCGAGGAACGTGTTGAGCGACGCGGGAATCCGCACGCAGCCCTTCGAGTGGCGGATGCCGAGCAGCGGCTCGAGCCGATCGGGATCGGTCGCATGCATCTGAAAGCGCATCGCCGACTTGCCGCCCTTGCCCCAGCCGCGCTCGCCGTCGATCCAGCCGAAGTCGAAGATGCGCATGTCGCGGTGGCCGTAGCCGCGAATGCCGTTCTCGTTCGTCGTGCCTTCCGCGCGGAAGTCCATGTGGTCCGGCGAATGATGGAACACGCCGAGCGGCGTCAGGAAGTGATCGTACTGGCCGGGCAGCCCCGTCGCGACCGGCGCGGCGCCGATCAGCAGCCACGCGTTCGCGGGCGTCGCGCGGAAGTAGATGAACAGCGCCTGCACGTTCGGCGCGCGATCGACCATCGCCACGTATTCGCCGGCCAGATCCGCGAGATCGGCGGCGGCGAGTGCGCGCTGAAGCCGTTCGCCGTACGCGCGCTGTTCGTTCGCGGGCACGTTCAGGCGACGCGTGACTTCCTGCGCGAAGCGCTTGCGCATGTCGAGCGCGCGGGCCGTCGCGCTTTCGGCTTCGTGGGCGGACAGCGGCGGATGCCGGCGCGGCGGCGTCGGTGCCGCCTCGCTGGCCGGCGTTTCGGATGCGGCCGATGCGGGTGTCGCGCCGGATGCGCCGGACGCGCCGGACGCGCCGGACGCG
>NZ_KV786814.1:0-1376 GCF_001806955.1 Burkholderia sp. HMSC10F09 | reverse complement strand
GCTGTCCCGGTGTCACGCTGTCACGCTGTCACGCTGGCGCAACTGGCCTCGGCTCGTTGCGCCCCGCCGCCTGCCGCTGTCCCCATCCGCCTCCCACTGCTCATCTCCTCCCGCTGCCCCATCGCCTCCCGCTGCCGCGCCGTTCGTTGCCGTCCGTAGTCATCCGCTGCGATGCGCGATCAACGTCAGCGCCCGCTCACCGCGACCGGCGCTTCGCTACCCTTCGCACCCGCAGCAACACTCGCCCGGCGCGCTCTCCTCCCCTTCCGCGCTCGCTACGTTACGTGCGCCGTAACGTGCGTAACGTTTGCGCGGCCGCGCTACGTAACAATCCTTCAAGATTGCCGCCGCCCGCGTACCGCCCCGCGCCTGCAAAGTACCGAAAGTGCGTTTGAATTCAACGCCCGCGCGCGATTCGCCCACGGGCGCACGTCGCCGTCGATCCGCCTGGCCCGGAAGTTGCAGTAAACAGCTCGCCAACAATCCTTTACGGACAGCGAGGGCCATCATGGATTGCAAATACCTGTACATCGACAACATAAAAATCAACTTTGTGCGGCGCACCATCGAGATCGACGAGAAACCCGTCGACGTCACGCCGCGCGAATTCGACGTCGTCGAATTCCTGCTCGACAACATGAACAAGATCGTGCCGCGGCAGGCGATCCAGGAGGCCGTGTGGGGCCGCGAGCTCGCGGTGTCGTCGCGCACGCTCGATACGCACATCTCGCGGATCCGTTCGAAGCTGCAGCTCGATCACGACAAGAACCTGCGGATCATCCCGATCTACGCGGTCGGCTATCGCCTCGTGCTGTTCGGCGCGGCGATGACGCACGTGGAACGCCACGACGCGGCGCCGCTCGTGCGCACCGCGCCGCAAGCGGCAATCTCGGCCGACTACCTGTAACGATCGGCCGGGGCGCCGCGCGATGCGGCGTGCCGGCCGCCGCTCCCCCGCAGCGACACACACGATGCGACGCGCATCGCGCGGCTCGCCTGCCCTGCGATACGTTCCCGTCGCGACACGGTCGCCGCCTTAGGGCGGCGATCGCCTTCCAACGGCCGCGCAAAGCGCCGCTCATGGCGCCTCGTAAATCCGCGCCCACCGCGCGACGACACGACGCACACGACTACGGATTCCGGTGCGACACGCGCACGGCCGCCTCCCTACAATCGACGCAGCAGCCGCGCGCGACCTGCGCCACCGGCCACAACAACCCGTCGAACTCACGCCGAATTCGCTCCGATCCCGCCGTGCCTGCGCTGTTCCTGACGAATGCCGACGACGCCGCGGACCGCGCCGCGCTGTCCGCTGCCACGACGCGTGCGACGCCGCCCGCCGCCGTGCTCGCGCTCGACGCGTCGCCCGCGCTGCC
>NZ_KV786813.1:0-1722 GCF_001806955.1 Burkholderia sp. HMSC10F09 | reverse complement strand
CTGCTGCGCGCGCTGCTCGAGCCCGCGCGCCAGTGCGCGGGCAAGCGCCCGTTCGCGCTCGGCCAGTTCGCGCAGCAGCAGCGCGCGCTGCGGGCTCGCGAGCTCGGCCGCGCCGGTCGGCGTCGGCGCGCGCACGTCGGCCGCGAAATCGGCGATCGTGAAATCGGTTTCGTGCCCGACGCCGCAGACGACCGGCAGTTCACTCGCCGCAATCGCGCGCGCGAGCGCTTCGTCGTTGAACGACCACAGATCTTCGATCGAGCCGCCGCCGCGACAGACGAGCAGCACGTCGACCTCGCGCCGCGCGTTCGCCGTTTGCACGGCCGCGACGAGCTTCTCCGCCGCGCCGGCGCCCTGCACGGGCGCCGGATACACGATCACGGGGACATGCGGCGCGCGACGCGCGAGCGTGGTCAGCACGTCGCGCAGCGCGGCGGCCTGCAGCGACGTGACGATGCCGATCGCGCGCGGGTGCGCGGGCAGCGGCCGCTTGCGCTCGGGCGCGAACAGCCCTTCGGCCTCGAGCTGCGCCTTCAGCCGCAGAAACGCCTCGTAGAGCCGTCCCTGTCCGGTGCGCCGCACGGCCTCGACATTCAGCTGCACCTCGCCGCGCGGCTCGTACATCGTGACGACCGCGCGCACTTCGATGCGGTCGCCTTCGCGCGGCATGAACTCCGCGTATTGCGCGCGGCCGCGGAACATCACGCAGCGCATCTGCGCCTGCTGATCCTTGATCGAGAAATACCAGTGGCCGCTCGCCGCGCGCGTGAAGTTCGATACTTCGCCCGAGATCCACAGCAGCGGGAACGAGCGTTCGAGCATCGTCGAAATCGCGCGGTTCAGCGCCGAAACGGGAATCACTTCGTCGCCGCCGCGCGTCGCGCCGGGTGCGGCAAAAGGAGAGGCGGAGAGCATGGAAGGTCGATTGAATGCTGGCGGCGACACGATAGTCCGACATCCGCGCGGCGTCCAGCGTCACGCCGCGCCGCTGCCATGCACCGAAGTGTCCACACTCTGGCAAGCGCCGGCGAAAACCGCTGAAAAATCGCGTAAAAAGCCTGACTATTTGGTTTAACTCGTTGATTTATAGCTCTTTTTAAACCTTTCGAAATGATTCTCATCCGATTCGAGGCCCGTCCGGCGGGCCTTTGCGGCCAATGGCAGGCAAGTTTTTCACAGAGTTATCCACAAGCTCGCGCGTTCCGTCCCCGTCTCGCGCTGCGTCGGCCCGCGCTTGCGGCGAGCGCGGCCGGCGCGCTAGAGTGCCGCCTTCCGAACCCCTTGCGGCACGCGCCGCCCAACGGAGAATCCGCCTTGACGAACCCGTCCCACGCTGCGGCGCCTGCGATGCCGCGTCCGGCCCGATGAGCGCGGCCGACGGCCTGCTCGCGCGGCTCGAAACGCGCGTGACGCGCGAATGGCAGCGCCGCGGCGCGTTCGCGTGGGCGCTCACGCCGTTCGCGTGCGCCTTCGGCCTCTGCGCGGCGCTGCGGCGCACGGCGTACGCGCGCGGCTGGAAACAGGCGGTCGACGTCGGCGTGCCGGTCGTCGTGGTCGGCAACGTGACGGTCGGCGGCACCGGCAAGACGCCCACCGTGATCGCGCTCGTCGACGCGCTGCGCGCGGCCGGCTTCACGCCGGGCGTCGTGTCGCGCGGCTACGGCGCGAACGTGAAAACGCCGACCGCCGTCACGCCCGCCTCGCGTGCCGGCACGGCCGGCG
>NZ_KV786812.1:0-15824 GCF_001806955.1 Burkholderia sp. HMSC10F09 | reverse complement strand
CGCGAGTTCGAGACTCGTCTCCCGCTCCAGACATGGGAAGCCACGCTTCCCTTTTTATTTGATGGCCTCGGCGGTCGTCGGATAAGAATCTGTCGCGTGTCGTCACGACGGCATCGGCAGTCCGCTTTCGGCGCGATAGCAAAGCGGTTATGCAGCGGCCTGCAAAGCCGTTTAGGCCGGTTCGACTCCGGCTCGCGCCTCCAGGTAGAACGAGATAAAGCCCTGATTCGTCAGGGCTTTTCTTTTGTCATCGTCGCTGTTTCTTTTGGCGTAACGTGCGCGCAGCCGCGCACGCATCCACACCGCGCGTCAGCCATCAACCGGCCGGCTCGGCGTATCGAGCCTCAGCTGATAGAACGCCGCATCGAGCCATCGCCCGAACTTGAATCCCGCCTCCTTGATCGTCCCCGAATGGACGAACCCGAGCCGCGTATGCAGCGCGATGCTGCCGGCGTTGGTCGCATCGATGCAGCCGACGAGCAGATGCACGTCCGCATCGTGTGCACGGCGGATCAACTCGCGCAACAGCAATTCGCCGAGCCCGCGTCCGCGGTGATCGCGATGCACGTACACGCTGTGCTCGACCGTGTACTTGAAGGCCGGAAACGCGCGGAACGTGCCCCAGCTCGCGAAGCCGAGCAGCGTGCCCGACGCGTCCACCGCGCCGACGACCGGAAAGCCGCTCGCACGCTTCGTCGCGAACCACGCGGCCATCGCTTCGGGCGGACGCGGCTTGTAGTCGTACAGCGCGGTCGAGTTGACGATCGCGTCGTTCAGAATCTCCAGAATGGCGGGCGCGTGCTCGGCCTCCGTGCAATCGATCAGGCGCACGTCGTCGCGCTGCGGCGGGTTCGGGGAAGTCATTCGAGCTCCTGTAGACATGGGGCGGACGGGCCGCGCACGGATCGCCGTCGCATCACGCGGCCCGGGCCGCGGCGGCCGATGCATCGCAGATCGCGACGATGTACCGTGCCGCATGCGGCGACGGGTTGCTGAAAATCAGCGGCTGATCGAGCCGCATGGCGAGACAGTCGCCTTCGTGAAGCTGATGCAGCGTCGCGCCGAGCGTGACGTCGATGCGGCCGCGTACGACCCAGATCTGCTGGTGCCACGCGATCTCGCGTGCACCGGTGTCGTACGCGACACGTCCGCCGGGCGGGAAGTCGACTTCGACGAGTTGAAGCGGCGACGGCCAGCCGGGCGGCGACAGATTGCGTCGCGCATAGCCGGACGCCGGGTCGCGCCATTCGGCCTGCTGCGCGCGCCGCACGAGCGGCTGCGCGGGCGCGCCGTCGTCGCCGCCGAACAACCCGGCCAGCGAAATGCCGAGCCCGGCCGCGAGCTTGTCGAGCACGACGGCCGTCGGACTGGCCGCCGCGCGTTCGATCAGCGAAATCATCGAGCGGCTCACGCCGCAGCGCGCGGCGAGCGCGTCGAGCGTGTAGCCGCGCAGCGTGCGCAGCTCGCGTACGCGTCGTGCGATGCGTTCGTTGATGCCGGCGTCGTCGGCGGTGGGAGACGGAGATTCCTGCATGGTGGAGAAATTTTCCAGCAAAATGGAATGAACGGTCAACGCTTCGCAGTGAAACGTCGACGCGCCCGCATTGCATCTACGGCGCTCATCCACGCGACGAAGCGGCTTGCCGCCGGCCGGGACACAGCGTATTATACGTTTCGACTACACTTCGCATAATTGGTGACATATGGGCATCATCAAGATTTCCGACCACATGCACGAGCGGCTGCGCTCGACGAGCACGGCGCTCAGCCGGTCGATCAACGCGCAGGCCGAGCATTGGCTGCGGGTCGGCATGCTCGCCGAGCTCAACCCGTCGGCGTCCTACGGCGACATCTGCCGGATGCTGATCGAGGCGGAGGCGCGCGGCGGTACGGGCGCGGCCGAGCTCGTCGCCGGCCGCATCGAGCAGGTGGCGTAATGGCGAAGCGCGAAATCCCAATCCGCAACCCGCAAGACATCGCCAAGTCGCGCGAGGCGGCGAAGCTCGCGTCGCAGGTGCTGACGATGATCGGCGAATATGTGAAGCCGGGCGTCACGACCGACGAACTGGACGAGCGCTGCCGCCGCTACATCGTCGACGAACTCGGCGCGATTCCGGCCAACATCGGCTATCACGGCTATCCGAAGACGGTCTGCGCGTCGGTCAATCACGTCGTCTGCCACGGCATTCCGTCATCGCGGCCGCTGCGCGACGGCGACATCGTGAACCTCGACATCGCGGTGATCAAGGACGGCTGGTTCGGCGACACGAGCCGCATGTACTTCGTCGGCGAGCCGGGCGAGCTGGCGCGCCGCCTCGTCGCGACGACGTACGAGGCGATGCATGCCGGCATCCGCGCGGTGCGTCCGGGCGCGACGCTCGGCGACGTCGGCTATGCGATCCAGCAGGTCGCACATCGCGAAGGGTTCAGCGTCGTGCGCGAATACTGCGGGCACGGCATCGGCGACGTGTATCACGACGAGCCGCAGGTGCTGCACTACGGCCGCCCTGGTACGGGGCTGCCGCTGCGGCCGGGCATGATCTTCACGATCGAGCCGATGCTCAACGCGGGCAAGCGCGACACGCGCGTGCTCGGCGACGGCTGGACCGTCGTCACGAAGGACCATTCGCTGTCCGCCCAATGGGAGCACATGGTGGTCGTGACGGAGCAGGGCTACGAAGTGCTGACCGACGACGTGGGGCCGCCCGCGTTCGCCGAGCTGCCCGGCACGCGCGTCGCCTGACGGGCGCCGCGCGCCGCGCCGGCATCGAAGTCGCCGCCGGTATTGAATCGAAGTGAAACGGGCCCGATGCGATCGGGCCCGTTTCGTTTGGCGGTACGCGACGCTCAGCCGCGCGTCTTTTGCCACGCGTGTTCGACGAACACGCGGCACAGCGCCTCCATGCCGCGGCGATCCTCGTCGTCGAAGCGCGCGGCGACGGGGCTATCGACGTCCCATACGCCGATCAGCGTGCCGTCGTCGGCGACGAGCGGCACGACGATTTCCGATTCCGACGCAGCGTCGCACGCGATATGGCCGGGAAACGCGTGCACGTCGCGCACGACCTGCGTTTCGCGCGTCTGCGCGGCCGTCCCGCACACGCCTTTGCCGAGCGCGATCCGCACGCACGCGGGCTTGCCCTGGAACGGGCCGACCACGAGCTCGGTGCCGTCGAAGAAATAGAAGCCGGCCCAGTTCAGCCGGTCGAGCGAGTGATAGACGAGCGCGGAGAAGTTCGCGGCGTTCGCGATCAGATCGCGTTCTGACTCGACGAGCGCACGCGCCTGCTCGACGAGCGTCGCGTATTGATCGGCCTTGGAAGCATCGGGGTCGTGGGACAACGTGAACATGGCTGAAAAGCGGTAAAGGTTGGAAAAACGCGCGACGCGCGTACGGCAGTCTACGGCACGCGCGTGCGACGTGCAGCGTGCGGCGACACGCCGGCTCAGTCGGGTTCGAGTTCCGCGAACCGCGCCGCGAGAAAGTCGAGCAGCGCGCGCACGGCGGGCAGCAGTCCGCGGCGCGACGCGAATACCGCGTGGACGATCTCGCGGCGCGGCGCCCAGTCGGGCAGCACGGTGACGAGCGTGCCGCGCGCGAATTCGTCGCGCACCATCATCGTCGGCAACTGCACGATGCCGACGCCGGCGACGGCGGCCGCGCGCAGCGCGAGCATGCCGCCCGTCACGAAGCGCGGCTGATGATGGATTTCCGCGCTGGCGCCGTCGGGACCGCGCAGGCGCCACACGTGCGCGGCCTGCGGCACGCCGTGATCGAGGCTCGGCAGTCGCGCGAGATCGGCGGGCACCGCCGGCGTGCCGTGCTCGCGCAGCAAAGCGGGGCTCGCGACGAGGCACTGGCCGCGCTCGGCCAGCACGCGCAGCGCGAGATCGCTGTCGTCGAGCGGCGGCGGCCGGACGCGAATCGCGACGTCGATCCCTTCGCCGACCACGTCGACGCGCCGGTTCGTCGCTTCCAGATGGATCTCGACGCGCGGGCACGCGAGCATGAACGCCGCGATCATGTCGCCGACCAGCGAATCGAGCAGCACGATCGGACAGCTGACCCGCACGATGCCGCGCGGCTGCTCGTGCAGCAACGCGACGGCCTCGTCCGCGGCATCGGCCTCGACGAGCATCGCGCGGCAGTGCGCGTAGTAGGTCTGGCCGACGTCGGTGACGGTGAAGCGGCGCGTCGAGCGCTGGATCAGTCGGATGCCGAGCCGCGCTTCCAAGAGCGCGATACGGCGGCTCAGCTTCGACTTCGGCATGTTGAGCGCGCGCCCGGCCGGCGCGAAACCGCCGTGTTCGACCACCTGGACGAAGTAATAGAGATCGTTCAGATCTCGGGCGTTATCGTTCATGAAATAGAACGCTGAGTGCGGATTTTGCAGTCTACCGGACCGATCGTTCCACCACTATAGTGACACTCAAGGATGCGAAACACAGGTTTCGCCGCAAATTCGGAGAACGCAAATGAAGAAGGTCCAAGGTGTGTACAGTGCGCCGCGCGGTCATTGGGTCGGCGACGGTTTCCCGGTGCGCTCGATGTTCAGCTACCAGTCGCACGGCGCGCATCTGAGCCCGTTCCTGCTGCTCGACTACGCCGGTCCGGCGACGTTCGAGCCGGCTTCGACGCGGCGCGGCGTCGGCCAGCACCCGCACCGCGGGTTCGAAACGGTGACGATCGTCTACGACGGCGAAGTCGAACACCGCGACTCGACCGGCGCGGGCGGCGTGATCGGGCCGGGCGACGTGCAGTGGATGACGGCCGCAAGCGGGATTCTGCATGAGGAATTCCACTCGGACGCGTTCGCGAAGCGCGGCGGTGCGCTCGAAATGGTGCAGCTGTGGGTGAACCTGCCCGCGGCCGACAAGATGGGCGAGCCCGGCTATCAGACGCTGCTCGACGCGGACATTCCGGTCGTCGAACTGCCGGACGGTGCGGGGCGCGTGCGGATCATCGCGGGCGAACTCGACGGACGGCGCGGCCCGGCCCGCACGCATACGCCGATCGACGTGTGGGACGTGCGGCTCGCGGCCGGCGGTCATGCGCGGTTCCCGATCGCCGAAGGGCGCACGCTGGCGGTCGTCGTGCTGCATGGCACGGTGCTCGTGAATGGCGAGACGGTCGCGCGCGAAGCGCAGTTCGTGCAGTTGAGCCGTGACGGCACCGACGTCGAGATCGAAGCGAACGGCGACGCGAAGCTGCTGATCCTGAGCGGCGAGCCGATCGACGAGCCGATCGTCGGCTACGGTCCGTTCGTGATGAACTCGCAAGACGAAATCCGGACGGCGATCGAGGATTTCAACAGCGGCCGTTTCGGCCGGATGCCGGCCTGACGCAAGTGCCCCGCGCAATGCGGGGCTTTTTTTGCGTGGCCGCGCGCTCGCGCGTGCGGTGCGGTTCGAGGCATAATCGTCGGCTGCCGCGCGCCGGCCGGCGCGCCCGAATCAGGACCGCACATGAACGCTTCCGCACCCGCCGCATCCCCGACTGCGACCGATCTCGACTGGCGCTGGAAACCCTTCGATGCGCTGAGCGCGCGCGAAGTCTATTCGATCCTCGAGGCGCGCAGCGCCGTATTCGTCGTCGAGCAGAATTGCGTGTATCGCGACATCGACGATGCCGATCAGACAGCGTGGCATCTCGCCGCGTACGACGGAGCAGGGCGGCTCGCCGGCTATCTGCGCGTGCTTCTGCCGGACGCGCAGCACCGCGACGTGCGCATCGGCCGCGTGCTGACCACGGCCGCGTTCCGCGGCGCGGGGCTCGGCAACACGCTGCTCGCGCGCGCGCTCGAGCACATTCGCGCGCAGTGGCCCGACACGCCGGTGAGCCTGCATGCGCAGGCGCATCTGCAGCGCTTCTACGGTGCATTCGGCTTTACGCCGAGCTCGGACGTGCACGACGAGGACGGCATTGCGCACGTGTGGATGCGCAGCGAGCGCGCATGACGCAGGCGGCGCGCCGCGCGGTCAGTGCGCGGTGCGGGCGGCCCGACGATCGGCGGCGTGCTGCGCCGCGCGTTCGTCGATCAGACGGCCGCGCGCGGACAGCCGCAGCCAGTGCCGCAGCGCGATCAGCGCGCCGATCACGCTCATCATCGAGCCCGGAATCCAGAGCAGCAGCCCGCCGATCTGCTGATCGCGCAGCGGGCTCAGCCACGTAAACGCGCGGCCGCAGATCGAATAGATCGGATAGAGCTCGTGCGGCGTGAAGAAGATGAGCGCGCCGAGCGCGATTTGCGGCGGGATCGCCGCGACGGCGATCAGGATCCGGCGGCCGGGCGAGAGCCGCGCCGGCGGCGCCGGACGCGGATCGACGACGAGCCACCAGAACAGCAGCCCGTCGATCACCATGCTCCAGTTCATTACGCGGTACAGCCGCCAGTCGAGCATCGCGACGAAATGGATCGGCGACAGCAGCCAGAAGTAGATGAGCCCGACGAACAACACGACGGCGACGACCGGATTGAACACGACGTCGAGCGTCGCGCGCAGCGGCGGCCACGCGAGCGCGGGCCGCACGAAACGCTGGCGCCACCGGAACGGAATGCCGGCGCGGATCGCGGCGCCCGGATACGCGAGTGCGATGAAGAACGGCCCGAGATGGTGCAGCACGAGGTGCTGCGCGCGATGCATGAAGAACTCGTGCTCGAAGAAGTAGTCGAGCCGCGTGTGCAGCGCGATGTAGAGCGCAGTCAGCCCGAACCAGAACGAAAACTGCCGCAACGGCGATACCTTCGCCTTCTTCGCGCCGCGCGCGAACAGCACGGCGGCCGCGAGCACCGCGACGACCACGGTCGGCGACGGTTCCCACGGATCGAGCCAGTACAGGACGTTCATCGCAACCCGATCATTTCGCCTGCGCGGGCGACTTCACCGCGAACGGCGTGTCGAGCGTTTCGCCGTCGGAGAACTTCAGGCGCAGACGCACGGTGTCGCCGGGCTTGATCGCATGCTTGGGCTCCTCGAGCATGAAGTGATAGCCGCCCGGTGCGATGTCGACCTTGCCGCGCGCGGGAATCGTCAGCTTGTCGACCATTTCCATTTTCTGCGTCGAGCCGTTCGACACGGTCTGATGCAGCATCGCCATCCCGTAGTCGGGGCTGTCGACGTCGACGAGATCGACCGGCTTGTCGCTTGTGTTCACGAGCGTCACGTAGCCGCCGGCCGGCAGCTTGTTCGGCAGCCAGCGCACCCACGCGCCCTGCGCGGTGATCGCGCCGGCGGCGTACGCATGGGCGCCGGCGCAGAGCGCGGCGATCGCGGCGAGCATCTTGAAGGTCGTCTTGTTCATGTCGTTCATGTCGTCATTCAGGTTGCGGAAGCGGTGTCGATGATCCGGCGCACGTCGGCGGCGATGGCGTCGGGCGAATCGCGGTCGGTCGCGAGCAGCCGCGCGCGGCCGTTCGCGTCGAACACGTAGACGGCGGAGCTGTGCGTGACTTCGTAGCCGCCGGACGGGTCGCGCTTTTCCATCTGATACGCGACGCGATATCGTTTCGCGAGCGATTCGATCTGCCGGTCGGTACCCGTCAGCCCGCGCGCGTGTTCGGCATCGAACGCGGCGACGTAGGACTGCATCGCCTGCGGCGTGTCGCGTGCGGGATCGACCGATACGAACAGGATGCGGACGGCGTTCGCCTGCGGACCGAGCTTCGCGAGCACTTCCATCAGCCGCGCCATCGTTTCCGGACAGACGTCCGGGCAATGCGTGTAGCCGAAGTAGACGAGCGCGACGCGGCCGCGGAATGCGGCGGCATCGACGGGCCGGCCGTCGCCGCCCGTCAGGTCGAACGACAGATCGGGCAGGTGGCCCGTGACGTCGGTGAGATGCCAGCGCGCTTCGTCGTGCGTGCACGCGGCGAGCGCGGCCGCAACGACCAGCGCCGCGGCGGTGCGGATGAAGCGGGAAAGGCGCCGGTGCGGCGCGGGGCGGGCAGACGACATCCTGGGGCTCGATCGGACGGAACGGTCGCCGGCCGGCGCGGCGCCATGCGTCGCGCGGCGGCGGTTGCGACTGTAGCGCAATTCGCGCACCCGCGTCCTTTCGAAACCCGTACGACGCGCGCGAGCGGGGCAATATGTCGCAGCGGGGCGCGGCAGCCGGCACGACGCTTGCGTCACGCCGGTTTCGCCCATCTCCGCGCGCCGACGCGGTAAGATGCGCACAATTCCATTCGCGCAGCGGCGGCCCGGCGGGCCGTCCCTCAGACATCGAATCGATGCAATCCGTTCCGGCCTCCCTGTCTCTGACCGATACCGCGTTCTTCTTCGACTTCGACGGCACGCTCGTCGAGCTCGCCCCGACACCCGACAGCATTCACGTACCCCGTGCGCTGCCGACGCTGCTCGACGAGCTGCGACGCCGCTCGCACGGCGCGGTCGCGATCGTGTCGGGCCGCGGCATCGACAGCATCGATGCGTTTCTCAACATGTCCGACCTGCCGGTCGCCGGCCTGCATGGCGCGGAGCGGCGCGACGCGAACGGCGATACGCAGCGCATCGGCTTCAACGACGCGCGACTGCTGCGCATCGAGCGCGAGCTCGCGGCCGTCGTCGAGCGCCATCCCGGCATGCTGCTCGAGATCAAGGGCGCGGCCGTCGCGCTGCACTACCGCAATGCGCCCGAGCGTGAGCCGGCCGCGCGCGAGGCAGCCGAGCGGCTCGTCGCCGAATACCCGGACGCCTACGTGCTGCAGCCCGGCAAGATGGTGTTCGAGATCAAGCCGAAGGGGGTCGACAAGGGGCGCGCGCTGGCCGCATTCCTCGACGAGCCGCCGTTCGCGGGCCGCGTTCCGCTGTTCGCCGGCGACGACCTGACCGACGAGAAGGGCTTTGCGCTCGTCAACGCGCGCGGCGGGCTGTCGATCAAGATCGGCGCAGGCGAAACGTCGGCGCGCATGCGGCTCGATTCGGTCGACGCGCTGCATGCGCAGATCGCGCGCTGGCTCGGTGCGGGGCAGCCGGGCGCATGAGTCGACTGATCATTGTTTCGAACCGCGTCGCCCCGATTTCGGAAGGCGAACCGGCGGCGGGCGGGCTCGCGATCGGCGTCTACGATGCGCTGAAGGAGACGGGCGGCATGTGGTTCGGCTGGAGCGGCGAAGTCGTCGCGTCCGGTGCGCCGCAGATCCGCGTCGAGGAACGCGGGCCCGTGACGTTCGCGACGGTCGGCCTGTCGCGTCGCGATTACGACCAGTACTACCGCGGCTTCTCGAACGCGACGCTGTGGCCCGCGTTTCATTACCGTGCGGATCTGATCCAGTACGATCGCCACGAATTCGACGGCTATCGGCGCGTGAACGTCTGGCTCGCGCAGCAGCTCGTGCCGTTGCTGCAGGACGACGACGTGATCTGGGTGCACGACTATCACCTGATTCCGTTCGCGCGCGCGCTGCGCGCGGCCGGCGTGAAGAACCGCATCGGCTTTTTCCTGCACATCCCGTTTCCGGCCGCGCAGGTGCTCGTCAACGTGCCGCCGCATCGCGAGCTTGTCGAGTCGCTGTGCGCGTTCGACCTGCTCGGCTTCCAGACCGAACCGGATCTGCGCGCATTTTGCGACTACATCGAATTCGAAGGCGGCGGCGAGATCGCGCGCGACGGCCGCACGGTGCGCGTGCAGGCGTTCGGCCAGACGCTGCATGCGGCCGCTTATCCGATCGGCGTGTATCCGGACGAGATCGCGTCGCTCGCGCAAGCCGGCGAGAACGGCAAGGCGGTGCGCACGCTCGCGACGTCGCTGCGCGGGCGGCAGCTGATCATGAGCGTCGATCGTCTCGATTATTCGAAGGGGCTCGTCGAGCGCTTCCGTGCGTTCGAGAAACTGCTCGAGCATCAGGCCTCGTTCCGCAATCGCGTGTCGTTCCTGCAGATCGCGCCGTCGACGCGCGCGGACCTGCGCGCCTATCAGGACATCCGCTTGCAGCTCGAGGCGGAGTCGGGCCGCATCAACGGCCGCTATGCGGAACTCGACTGGGCGCCGATTCTCTACATCCACCGGCAGTACGAGCGGCAGGTGCTGGCCGCGTTGTACCGGCTCGCGCGCGTCGGCTTCGTCACGCCGCTGCGCGACGGGATGAACCTCGTGGCGAAGGAATACGTGTCCGCGCAGAACCCGGACGATCCCGGCGTGCTTGTGCTGTCGCGCTTCGCCGGTGCCGCACGCGAGCTGACCGGCGCGCTGATCGTCAATCCGATCGACATCGAGGGCATGGCCGACGCGCTGTCGCAGGCGCTGACGATGCCGCTCGCGGAGCGCCGCGCGCGTTACGCGGACATGATCGCGCAGCTGCGCGAGAACAACGTGTCGGTGTGGCGCGACCATTTCCTGCGCGATCTGCAGGGGTAGCGGGCGCGGAGGATCGGTCGCTGGACGGTGCCGCGCATCGGAGTCGGCTGCGCGGCACCGTCGCCACTGCTTGCATGCACCGAGTATGCAGAGCGCGCGATGACGCAGCCGTTATCGCGTCGGTCGTAGTGTCCGCAGAGGCTTTCGCATTCATTCGGCCGTGTCGCCACTGCGTTTCGAATCACCGAACGGGACGAGACTTTTCATCTGCGATCGATCGCGATCGAACATCGAAGAGACAGTGAGGGAATCGCGGCCGGCGCTCGATCGGCAGCGGCATCGAACGTGCCGCAGCGCGCAGTGCGCCGCCGCGGCGTTTTTCGGTTGATCCGACCGCGCGCGCGTCAGGCGACGCGTTCGCCGGTCGGCGTGCCGCCGTCGATCGGATGATGGCGGCCGTGCTGCTTCGCGAGCAGGTCGCGGTACAGGCCGGGACGGTTGCGCAGCAGCTCCGGCGGACCGTCGTCGATCACCTTGCCGTTGCTCATCACGATGATCCGGTCGAAGTTGCGCAGCGTCGAGAGCCGGTGCGCGATCGCGATCACCGTACGGCCGACCATCAGCCGGTCGAGCGCGCTCTGGATCGCTTCTTCCGACGCGCTGTCGAGCGCCGACGTCGCTTCGTCGAGCAGCAGGATCGGCGCGTCCTTCAGGATCGCGCGCGCGATCGCGATGCGCTGGCGCTGACCGCCCGACAGCTTCACGCCGCGATCGCCGACGATCGTATCGTAGCCTTCCGGCATCGCCTCGATGAACTCGGCGCAGCGCGCGTCGCGTGCGGCGGCGAGCACTTCCTCGCGGGTCGCCTCGGGGCGGCCGTACGCGATGTTTTCGTAGATCGTCCGGTGCAGCAGCGAGATGTCCTGCGGTACGAGCGCGATCGCCTGGCGCAGGCTGTCCTGCGTGATCGTCTTCACGTCCTGGCCGTCGACCTTCACGACGCCACCCTGCGTGTCGTAGAAGCGCTGCAGCAGCGCGAGCACGGTCGACTTGCCGGCGCCCGACTTGCCGATCAGGCCGACGCGCTGTCCGGGCTCGATATGCAGGTCGAAGTGGTCGAGGATCGCGCGGCGGTGCGGATACGCGAACGTCACGCGCTCGAAGTCGACGCGTCCGCCCTGGGCCGTCAGCGGCACCGCATCCGAGCGGTCGGGCATCCCGTGCGGCTCGAGCAGCGTCTTCACCGCTTCGGACAGCCGCGCGATGTGCTGCGTGACGTCGACGAGCGCGACCGCGAGATCGCGCGTGCCGTGCAGGATCGTGAAGCCGAGCGAGCTGACGAGCACGATGTCGCCGGAGGTCGCCTGGCCGCGATCCCAGAGCCACAGCGCCCAGCCGAGCAGGCCGGCCGACAGCATCGCGGTGATCACCGCATGCAGCAGCCGCAACTTTTCGAGATACAGCAGGCTTTGCTGGCGCGCTTCCATTTCGGCCTTGACCGTCTCGCTGAAGCGCTTCTGTTCGCGCAGCGTCATGCCGAACGCGCGTACGAGGCCCATGTTGCCGATCACGTCGACGAGTTCGCCGTCGACGGCTGCGGCCTTGGCCGCGAACGCGTGGTGGCGCGCGGAGCCGCGCCCGGCGAGCTTGAACAGCACGACCGCGAGCACCGCCGAGCAGCCGAGCAGGCCGGCGGCCATCAGCGGATTGACGACGACGATCATCAGGATCGCGCCCATCACCGCGATGCACGGCGGCAGCACGTTCCACGCCATCGTGTTCTCGGACGTATACACCGCGTTCGACGTCGCGGTGATGCGGCTGGCGAGCGTGCCGGGCTGCTTCTCCGAGTAGTAGGTCGGCGAATGGCCGATCAGATACTGGAACAGGTCGCGCCGCAGATCGCCGGTGACCGCGACGAACGTATGCGCGGCGACCCAGCCGCCGACGCGCCACAGCAGGTTGTCGGCCGCGATCAGCCCGACGAGCAGCGCGAACGCGCTCCACAACGGGCCCGGATGATGACGCCCGGTCGCCAGCACGTCGATCAGGTGCTTGATCGCATATTGCGAACCGAGCGCACAGCCGACGGCGGCCAGCACGCTGCCGAGCACGACGAGGTGCGCGAGCGGGTGCAGGCGGATATAGCGGAACAGGAACGCGAGCGGCCGATGCGCGTAGCTCGACAGCTTCGCGTTATGGGCGTTGCGCTGGGCGGGGGTGAGAGATTCCAAAATATGCGTGCGGTGATTCGGTGATTGAGCGTTGCGGCCGGATCGCAGGCCGGCCGTCCCACCCGGACGTTAATCCGGCATTGTAAACAACGGCCACGTGCGACGCTGCGCGAATCTTGCGACCGCGTGCGGCCCGCGATCAGTTTTGAGATAAAATTCGGCATCTCGTCCTGTGTCGCACAGACGGTGCCGCCTGCCCGAACAGGACCGCGGGAGTGCCGAAGGGCCTTCCACTCTAGAACGGACACCGACGTCCGCGCGTTGCAAAGTGTTGCGCCTTTGTAACAAAGTAAAGTGTTTGAAATGTCGTACGCCGTATTGGGATAAACCCTAGATAATCGGCCTCGGGTTGGATTCCAGGTTTATTTACGAACCCCTGTCAACGGGACTTCGTTTCAAACGTTCTAAGCCTGTCGCGTCACCGGCGCTCATCGAGCCGCGCGGTTTCGACGCTCGCGGCAGGCCGGTTCGTCCGATGGTCGGACGAAATGCATCCAGCCCGGATCGCCGATAGGTCGCCGCCCAAACCTGGTTTTTTGCCGAATTTTTAGGAGTTACGCATGCGAATCGCCCAAATCGCTCCGTTGCATGAAGCGGTTCCCCCGAAGCTGTACGGTGGTACCGAACGGGTGGTGTCCTATCTGACCGAAGCGCTCGTCGAGATGGGTCATGACGTCACGCTCTTCGCGAGCGGCGATTCGCAGACTTCCGCGAAGCTCGAAGCGGTGTGGCCGCAGGCGCTGCGCCTCGATCCGACGATCCGCGACGTGATGGCCCCGCACATGCTGCTGCTCGAGCAGGTGCGCCGCCGCGCGGAAGAGTTCGACGTGCTGCATTGTCACATCGACTACTACCCGTTCTCGCTGTTCTCGCGCCAGCCGGTCCCGCATCTGACGACGATGCACGGCCGTCTCGACCTGCCGGAACTGCAGCCGATCTTCAACGCATTCAGCGACGTGCCGGTCGTGTCGATCTCCGACAACCAGCGCATCCCGCTGCCGCAGGCGAACTGGCTGTCGACCGTCTACCACGGCCTGCCGGAAAACCTGCTGACGCCGATCCCGAACGTGAAGCCGAGCTACCTCGCGTTCCTCGGCCGCATCTCGCCGGAAAAGCGCGTCGACACGGCCATCCGCATCGCCGAGCAGGCCGGTCTGCCGATCAAGATCGCGGCGAAGCTCGACAAGGCCGACCGCGCGTATTACGAAGAGAAGATCAAGCCGCTGTTCTCGCTGCCGCACGTCGAGTACATCGGTGAAATCAGCGAAGCCGAGAAGACCGAATTCCTCGGCAACGCGCACGCGCTGCTGTTCCCGATCGACTGGCCGGAGCCGTTCGGCCTCGTGATGATCGAGGCGATGGCGTGCGGCACGCCGGTGATCGCGTTCAAGCGCGGTTCGGTGCCGGAAGTGATCGACAACGGCGTGTCGGGCTTCGTCGTCGAAGACGAACTGTCGGCCGTCGCCGCGCTCAAGCGTCTCGATACGCTGCCGCGCGAGCAGGTTCGTGCCGCGTTCGAAGCGCGCTTCACCTCGAAGGTGATGGCGCAGAACTACGTGAAGAGCTACGAGGAACTGCTGCGTCAGAAGCGCCGCACCGTGCTGCGCGAAGTCAACGCAAGCTGATTCCGGCTGCCGGCCCGCTGCGGTGTCCGGCCGTCCTCGACGCCCCGTCCGGGTTTGCCGGCGGGGCGTTGTCATATCGGCGGCGCGGATCTGTTGTATTCTCGCCGCGCCCGAGCGTGCGAAGGGCGACGGATGCGGCCCGGCATGCGTTCCGGCCGTCTGTCCAGACGGTAATGTCCCTATAATGGCCGAGCCGCGAAATCCGGCCCCGCACGATCATCGAGAGGAGAGCAGTCTTGGCGAGAACGAAACCCACGCGCGCAGCGCCGGCCCCCGGCGCCGGAGTGATCTTCGCGTTGCGCGCGATCGGTGTCGTGCTGTTCGCGCGCTGGCTGTTCTCGATGTCGCAGATGGGCTATCGCGCGTCGCTGTCGGCGATGATGTCGTCGCCCTGGGCGTTCGTCTATCTGCTGCTGATCTTCCTGCTGCTCGTGCAGCCCGGCGCCGCCGCGCGCGCCGAGCGGCCGTTTCATCCGCTGCCGCAATGGCTGCGTCAGGCGCTGCGGTTTTTTGCGCTGATCGGCTTTCTGTTCGCGATCTGGTCGATCGGCGCGTTCGTCTGGGTGGCCGGCTGGCGGCGTGCGCTGCATGCGGTCACCGCGACCAACGGCTGGCTGGTCGCCGCGCCGGTGCTGTATGCCGCGGTCGTCTGGATCTGCCGGCCGCGTCCGCTGTGGCGGACCAACGTGGCCGCGCGCCGCTTTGCGATCGGCCGCTATGCGATTTCGCTCGATACGCTGACGCGCACCGCGATCGTCTGGATGGAAAGCCGCAAGGTCGGCCAGTACGACGCGCGCGAGCTGTCAGTGCGCTGGCCGGGGCGCAGCACTTCGGCGGCTGGTAATGGGTCGGGCGGCGTGCCGTCGGGCGGCGCTCCGTCGGGCGGCGTGCCGTCGCAGGAACCGCCGGCGCGCGTGCGCGGCGGTCTGTTCCGGCGGCCGAAGGTCGAATTGCTGTGGGATTCGCCGGCCGCCGTCGGCCATAACCGGCAGATCGTGATGCGCGTCCCGCTCGCGACCGAAGGCGACCGCGTCGCCGCGCTCGCGCTCGACGCCGCGCTCAAGCAGATCGTCTGACACGCCTGCGCACCGGCGCGGGCTCTCGAGGGGGGCACGATGATCGTTCGTTGGTTGCTGGCTGCTGTTCATCTGAGTGCATTCGGCGTCGCGTTCGCGGCGATCGCGGCGCGCAACCGCGCGTTGCGGCGACTCATCGCATCGGCGCAGGCGGTCGATCTGCCCGGCGTGTTCAAGGCCGATACGGTGTGGGGCCTGTCCGCGCTCGTCCTGATCGTCACGGGCCTGATGCGCGCGTTCGGCGGCTACGAGAAGGGCAGCGCGTATTACCTGCACGCGCCGTTCTTTCACCTGAAGATGACCGCGCTCGTGCTGATCCTGGTGCTTGAGATCGTGCCGATGCTCGGCCTGATCCGCTGGCGCATCGCCGCGCGGCAGCAGCGCATGCCCGATATCGGCCGCGCACGCACCTACGTGCAGATCGGCCACTGGCAGGCCGTGCTCGTGATCGTCATCGTGTTTGCGGCAGCGGGGATGGCGCGCGGCGTCTGGGCGGCGGGCTGATCGTCAGGCCGGGCGCTCGCGGCCCGGCAGTATGCGCGACGACCTGTGGGCCGCCGGCATCCGGCGCATGCGCGGCGCGGCTCGCGCG
>NZ_KV786811.1:0-7168 GCF_001806955.1 Burkholderia sp. HMSC10F09 | reverse complement strand
TGGCCCGCCGCCAGGCGTGCCGCGCGGCGCGGCCGCCGACGCGAACCTAGCCGCGTCGCGCCACGCAGCGCACACCTCACACGACGCGCACGACGCGCACGACACGATCGACCGCCCATCGCCGACACAGACGGCATCGCACGCAGTCGACGTGCTGATTCCGACCTGCGACCGCCCGCACGCGCTCGCGCTGACGCTGACGACCGTCGCGCTGCAAACGCATCGGCCGTTGCGCGTCGTCGTCTCCGATCAATCGGCCGTCGCGGCTGCCGACGATGCGCTGCTGCGTG
Organism: Burkholderia sp. HMSC10F09; assembly: GCF_001806955.1. NCBI lineage: Bacteria > Pseudomonadati > Pseudomonadota > Betaproteobacteria > Burkholderiales > Burkholderiaceae > Burkholderia > Burkholderia sp. HMSC10F09. Next base: position 6,878 of record NZ_KV786811.1, on the reverse strand, counting down.
CCGCCGTGCGCTTCGCCGGCGCGCAGGGCGTCGACGTGCAGATCGAGCGCCACGTGCCGGCGATGGGGCTCGCCGAACAGCGCGCGTTCCTGCTGGCGCATGCGCGTGCGCCGCGCTGCCTGTACGTCGACGACGACGTGATTCTCGAAGCCGATCTCGTCGCGCGCCTCGTGCACGCGCTCGACACGCAGCGGTGCGGCTTCGTCGGCTCCGCGCTGCACGGGCTCAGCCATATCGACGACGTGCGCGCGCACCATCAGCAGGTCGAATTCTGGGAAGATCGCGTGAGACCCGAGGTGCTCGCGCCCGGCGGTCCCGAATGGGCGCGCCATCACCTGCACAGCGCAGCGAATCTGTATCACGCGCAATGCCGGCTGCGCGTGCCGCGCGACGCGTCGCGCGTGTACCGCGTCGCCTGGGTCGGCGGCTGCGTGCTGTTCGATACCGCGAAGCTGCGCGCGAGCGGCGGCTTCGAATTCTGGCGTGCGCTGCCGACGCGGCATTGCGGCGAAGATGTGCTGGCGCAACTGCGCGTGATGGCGCGCTTCGGCGGCTGCGGCCTGTTTCCGTCCGGCGCGTATCACGCGGAACTGCCGACGACCGTGCGCGAGCGCGACGTCGATGCGCCGTTCGTGCTCGCGCACCTGATCGACGAAGCCGATCATGCGATCCGTTGACGGACATATCGGCGACGTCCGGTCGATCGCGGTGGTCGGCCCGGACGCGCTCGGCGACACGATGATGACGCTGCCGGCGCTGCGCGCCTTGCGCGTCGCCTACCGCGACGCGTGCATCGTCTACGTCGGGCTCGACTGGCATGCGTCGTTCTTCCGCGATCGGCCGGGCCCGATCGACGTGGTGCGCGTCCGGCCGGCCGCCGTCGATCCCGGCCGCCCGCTGCCGCCCGACGCCCCGCCCGTTGACCGGATGTTTCGCGTGCGTGCCGACGATCCGCCGTTCGATGTCGCGGTGCAGCTGTACGGCGGCGGCGCGCAGGCCAATCCGTTCACGCGCGCGCTCGGTGCGCGGATCGCCGTCGGCGCGTGCGCACCGGGCGCGCCCCCGCTCGATCGCTGGACGCCCTACGGCCGCTGGCAGAACCGGCGCCTGCTCGCGCTCGAAATCGTGAGCCTGGCCGGCGCGACGCTGTGGCCGGCCGGCCCCGACCTCGCCGTGATCGAGCGCGACCGCCACGCGATGCGCGCGGCGCTGCCGCCCGACATCGCCGAGCATCTGCACGAGCTCGTCGTCGTGCAGCCGTCCGCACGCGATCCCCGCCGGCGCTGGTCGCCGCGGCATTTCGCGGCGGTCGCCGACCGGCTCGCGGCGCGCGGGCTGCGCATCGCGGTGGTCGGCACCACGCAGGAGCGGCCGCTCGTACGCGCGGTGCTCGACGCGATGCACGCGCCCGCGCTCGATCTGGCCGGCGCGCTCGACATCGGCGGCCTCGCGGCGCTGCTCGAACATGCGGCGCTGATGCTGTCGAACGACACGGGGCCGCTGCATCTCGCGGCCGCGCTCGGCACGCCCTGCGTGGGCATATTCTGGTTCACCAATGCGCTGCAGGCCTTGCCGCTCGCTCAGGGCCGCTGTCGCGCGGCGGTGTCGGCGCGCATCGTCTGCCCGGTCTGCGGCGAGCCGAACTTGACGTCGCGCTGCGCGCACGACGACAGCTTCGTCGACGACGTGACCGTCGACGAAGTCGCGACGCTCGCCGACGAAGTGCTCGCCGAGCGTACCTAGCCGCGCCGCTTCCCGAACCGCTTCCGGTCACTTGAAAGGAGTTCGCTCATGCTGACGCAGCAAACGAAGGACATCGTCAAGGCAACGGCCCCCGTGCTGGCCCAACACGGCTACGACATCATCCAGTGCTTCTATCGGCGCCTGTTCGACGCGCATCCGGAACTGAAGAACGTGTTCAACATGACGCACCAGCAACAGGGCCAGCAGCAGCAGGCGCTTGCGCGCGCGGTGTACGCGTATGCGGAAAACATCGAGGATCCCGGCAGCCTCGCGGCCGTGCTGAAGAACATCGCGAACAAGCACGCGAGTCTCGGCGTGCGGCCCGAACACTATCCGATCGTCGGCGAGCATCTGCTCGGCGCGATCAAGGAAACGCTCGGCGATGCGGCCACCGACGCGATCGTCTCCGCGTGGGCGCTGGCGTACGGCAACCTCGCCGATCTGCTCGCCGGGATGGAAAGCGGGCTGTACGAGCAGGCGGCGACGCGCGTCGGCGGCTGGACCGGCTGGCGGACCTTCATCGTCCGCGACAAGCGGCCGGAAAGCAGCGTGATCACGTCGTTCGTGCTGGAGCCGGCCGACGGCCGGCCGGTCGCCAATTTCGAGCCCGGTCAATACGTGAGCGTCGCGGTCGACGTGCCGACGCTCGGCCTGCAGCAGATCCGCCAGTACAGCCTGTCCGACATGCCGAACGGCCGCACGTACCGGATCTCGGTGAAACGCGAAGGCGGCGGCCCCTATCCGCCCGGCTATGTGTCGTGCCTGCTGCACGATCACGTGAACGTCGGCGACGAGGTCCGCCTCGCCGCGCCTTACGGCTGCTTCCATATCGACGTCGATGCGAGCACGCCGATCGTGCTGATCAGCGGCGGCGTGGGCCTCACGCCGATGATCAGCATGCTCAAGCGCGCGATCCAGGATCCGAAGCGGCAGGTCGTGTTCGTCCACGGCGCGCGCAACAGCGGCGTGCACGCGATGCGCGACCGGCTGCGCGAAACCGCGCGCACGCATACGAATTTCAGTCTGATCGTGTTCTACGACGATCCGCTTCCGCAAGACCTCCCCGGCCGCGACTACGACCATGCGGGCCTTGTCGACGTGAATGCGATCAAGGATGCGATCCTGCTGCCGGACGCCGACTACTACATCTGCGGGCCCGTGCCGTTCATGCGGCTGCAGCACGATGCGTTGAAGCAGCTCGGCATTCCGGAAGCGCGGATCCATTACGAGGTGTTCGGGCCGGATCTGTTCGCGGAATGATGCGCGGCGCGCGGGAATCGCGATCGCGACCGGCGCGTGACGTCCCTGCGTATGCGCCGGTGCGGCACTGCAGTCGATGAGCCGCCGCGCCGACGCGCAATCGTCCCGAGCATGGCAAGCCAATCACGTCGGTATTTGCTTTCATCGGGATAAGTTTTCTTATCATAACGACATCGTCCCTATACGTAACTTCGGCTTTCAAAAACGCACGTCGCGTCGGCACCGGTGAAACGCGCAGCATGCCACGCCTCACCGGGCAGGCCGGGACCCGATGCGATCGCTCGGCCTTACATCGTCGACGACCGATTCGACCGCAGCCGCGCAAACCGCTTGACCTTGAACTTTGCTTGAAGGTTATGGTTAACGTCCGCGCGCGTACCGAGGCCACCGGTACGCGCCCTGCCCTGCGGCAAACCACGTCGCGCGATCCGCGACGGCCCGTGGCCGATCGCGACAGGACTACCGAACATGACTCGACGCATCCTCCACGTCGTCACCAACATCGCGCATTACGCCGACCCGTCGCAGCCGACCGGCCTGTGGCTCGCCGAACTGACGCACGCGTACGACATCTTCGCCGCGCGCGGCTACACGCAGCAGCTCGTCAGCCCGAAAGGCGGCGTGTCGCCGCTCGAGCCGCGCTCGCTCAAATGGCCGCACGCGGACGCCGCCGCGAAAGCGTGGCGCGCCGACCCCGCCCATCAGACGCTGCTCGCCAACACCGCACGCCCGGGCGACATCGACGCGGCCGCGTTCGATGCGATCTACTTCACCGGCGGTCACGGCGTGATGTGGGACTTCCCCGACGATGCAGGGCTGCAGCGGCTCACGCGCGAGATCTACGAACGCGGCGGCATCGTCGCGGCGGTCTGCCACGGCTATTGCGGGCTGTTGAACACACGCTTGTCCGACGGGTCGCTGCTCGTGACCGGACGCCGGCTCACGGGCTACGCGTGGATCGAGGAGGTGCTGGCCGGCGTCGCGAACAAGGTGCCGTACAACGTCGAAGCGGAAATGAAACGGCGCGGCGCGCGCTATGAGAAGGCGCTGCTGCCGTTTACGTCGAACGTCGTCGTCGACGGGCACCTCGTGACGGGACAGAATCCGCAGTCGGCGAAGGCGACGGCCGAGCAGGTCGCGGCGCTGCTGTAGCCGGTCGCGCGCGCAACGCAACGAAACGCAACGCATGCGCCGGCCCATCGGTGCCGCGTCGGCCGGCGATCTCGCGACGCGTCGCAGCGGTGCGCGGCGGTGCCGCATCGGCACCGCACACGTCGTTGCGGAATCGGCTCAGATCGCGTCGAAACGCAAGCCCGCATGCCGGACGAGCCGTTCGACGAGCCGCTCGCCGAACATCGTCGCGGGCGTCCAAAACCCGCCGCCGCGCGTGCGGTCGCTGCCTGCGCGGCAGTCGAGCGCGAGACAGATCGCCGCCTGCCCGAGCATCTTGCCCGTCGACCCGTAACCGGGATCGTGATCGCCGGTCACCTTCAGGCGCACGATCCGCCCGCCCGATGCGTGACCGAAGAAGCGCAGATCGAAGCAGCCTGCGCGCTGGGCAGCGAGGCTCGGCCCTTCGCCTGGCTTCGGCAGCAGGAAACGCTCCATCGCGCTGCGCACGGGCTTCACGAGCACGCCGGCCATGAATGCGCCCAGCGCGACGACGGTCGCCCGCGCAACGACGCTCCCGCGGATACCGTGCCCCGTCACGATCGCTTCGTCGTAGCGGAAGCCGTTGCCGTATGCGTCGCCGGCCAGCGCGTTCGAACGGTGTACGACGCGCTCGTTGACGGCCGCCATCACGAACGGTGCGATCCACGCGTCGCAATCGCGATCGAATTCGGCCGACCGGACCGCATGCTGACGCACCGTGAAGCGATGATCGCGCGGGCATAACGCATACGGATCGAGCAGCATGCGGCGCAGTGCCGGATCGGCCGCGGCCTCGCGAACGACATTGATCATGCTCGCGACCGTTCCGCCCGACGCGCCGCCCTTCAAGGTCTTGACGCGCATCGTCACGTGCTCGGCCGGCGCGCCCCATTCGTGCAGCGCGCGTTGTTGAAGAACGTACACGCCGAGATCCGACGGAATCGAATCGAAGCCGCAGCAGTGCACGATGCGCGCGCCCGACTGCGTGGCGGCTGCTTCGTATCGGTCGATCATGCGCTTGATCCACTGCGTCTCGCCCGTCAGATCGCAATAGTCGGTGCCGCTTTGCGCGCAGGCGCGCACGAGCGGCTCGCCGTACAGCGCATAGGGGCCGACGGTCGACACGACGACGCGCGTCTGCGCGCAGAGCGTCTGGAGCTGCACGTCGTCGGACGCGTCGGCGACGAGGATCGGCAGCGTGCGCGCCGCGTCGCCGAGCGAATCGCGCAACTGCACAAGCTTCGCCTCGGAACGGCCGGCGATCGCCCAGCGCAGCGTGTCGGCGCCGCTCGCGAGATGTTCGGCCAGATGGCGCGTGAGGATCTGGCCGACGAAGCTCGTCGCGCCGAACACTACGAGATCGTAGGCGGGGTGGGTCATCGATGATTCCTTGGCGACACGATGGGATCACTCGCGCTCAGCGCTACGAGCGGCGCGACGAACAGCAGTTGCACGCTGCCGGAACGGTAGTAGAAATTCGGCGCCCGGATGGCGCCGAGCGACGACTCCACGATGCGCTTCGGGATGCGCCGGAAGAAGTCGACATTGCCGACGGCCGGGTCGCGTGCGACTTCGTCGAGATCCGGATTCATCCGGAAGCGGTCGTAGTAGCCGCCGGCGGGCACGTCGACCGTGTGCGGCCCGAATCCGACTGGCGTGGTGCCGGTGCGTATGTCCATGTCCTGCCTCTCCTCGCTGATTCGTCGCGGCAGGCACTACACCGCGAGCCCGCGGGCTCAAAGACCCTCAGCCGGCACTCTAGGCTTGAACTTCACTTCAAGGTCAAGGACCTGCATTAGAGGAACGCCTCGGCGCGGCGCGCGCGTGGCGCAATCGGCGTCGGTGGGCCGCGGTGAAGTTCCAGTTGCGCCGGCTTAGCCGCGGCAAGGCGCCAGAGCCGCGCGTGTCGCCGCTGCGCGCTGGTCGTCCAGCAGCATCGCCGATGCATGCAGCACGCGCCGGTATCGGCGCAGCATGACGCAGCGCGCGCCCCCGCGCACGGCTACGGTTGCGCGGGCGCCTGCGCGTCGCGCGCCGCCGCATCGGTTCGCGAAGCATCGGCACGCGCAGCATCGACATGCGAAGCATCGACACGCCGAGCATCCGCACGCGCCACACCATCACGCCCACCCTCCCCCTCCCGCCAACCCCCGCCGAGCGCCTTGTACAGCGCGACGAGATCGGTCGTCGTCTGCAGCGCGCCCTGCACGGCCTGCTGACGCCCTTCCGACCATTGCCGCTCCGCGTCCAGCACGTCGAGAAACGGCGACAGCCCCTTGCGGTAACGATCGCGCGCGAGTTCCAGCGCGCCCTGCTCCGCGCGCACGGCATCGTCGAGCGCGGCCGCGCGCGTCTGGTCGGTGCGGTACACGGCGAGCGCATTGTCGACGTCGCGCAGCGCGACGAGCACGGTCTGCCGATACGCGAGCGCCGCTTCCGCCTGACGCGCCTGCGTGAGCCGCAGGTTCGACACCAGCGCGCCGCCCGAAAAAATCGGCAGCGACACCGCAGGTCCGAACGCATAGAACAGATGCGACCAGTGCGCGAGTTCGCGCACATGTGTCGCGCGCAGCCCGACTTGCCCGGTCAGCGACACGTCCGGATAGAACTGCGCGACCGCGACGCCGACGTCGGCCGTCGCCGCGTGCAGGTCGGCTTCCGCGCGCCGGATGTCGGGCCGGCGGCGCGCGAGCGTCGACGGCAGGCCGACCGGAACGGCGGGG
>NZ_KV786810.1:0-1627 GCF_001806955.1 Burkholderia sp. HMSC10F09 | reverse complement strand
TTTATCGGCGCCAACTTTGTACTCGACTGGCTGCGCGCATCCGACGAAGCCGTGCTCAACGTCGACAAACTGACCTACGCGGGCAACCTTCGTACGCTGCAGTCGCTGGAAGGCAATCCGAAGCACGTGTTTGCGCGTGTCGATATCTGCGACCGCGCTGCGCTCGATGCGCTGTTTGCCGAGCACAAGCCGCGCGCGGTGCTGCACTTCGCGGCAGAAAGCCATGTCGATCGCTCGATTCACGGCCCGGCCGATTTCGTGCAGACCAATGTGGTCGGCACCTTCACGCTGCTGGAAGCTGCCCGCCAATACTGGAACGGCATGAACGACGCGGACAAGGCCGCTTTCCGCTTCCTGCACGTGTCGACCGACGAAGTGTTCGGCTCGCTCTCCGCCACGGATCCGCAATTCTCCGAGACAACGCCGTACGCGCCGAACAGCCCCTACTCGGCAACCAAGGCGGGGTCCGATCACCTCGTTCGTGCGTACCATCACACCTACGGCCTGCCGACGCTGACGACGAACTGCTCGAACAACTACGGCCCGTACCAGTTCCCGGAAAAACTGATTCCGCTGATGATCGCCAACGCGCTCGCCGGCAAGCCGCTGCCCGTGTACGGCGACGGCCAGAACGTGCGCGACTGGCTGTATGTAGGCGACCACTGCAGCGCGATCCGCGAGGTACTCGCGCGCGGCGTGCCGGGCGAAACGTACAACGTCGGCGGCTGGAACGAGAAGAAGAACCTCGAGGTCGTGTATACGCTGTGCGACCTGCTCGATGCGAAGCGGCCGAAGGCAACGGGCTCGTATCGCGATCAGATTACGTACGTGACGGATCGCCCGGGCCACGATCGCCGCTATGCGATCGATGCGCGCAAGCTCGAGCGCGAACTCGGCTGGAAGCCGGCGGAGACGTTCGAAACGGGTCTCGCGAAGACGGTCGACTGGTATCTCGACAACCAGCAGTGGGTCGACGAAGTCGCATCGGGCGAGTACCGCAAGTGGGTCGAGACCAACTACGCGCAGCGCGCGTAAGGGTGACAGACATGGCACGCAAAGGCATCATTCTCGCGGGCGGTTCCGGCACGCGGCTCTATCCGATCACACAGGCCGTATCGAAGCAACTGCTGCCCGTGTACGACAAGCCGATGATCTACTATCCGCTGTCGACGCTGATGGTCGCGGGCATTCGCGACGTCCTGATCATCTCGACCCCGCAGGACACGCCGCGCTTCGAATCGATGCTCGGCGACGGCAGTCAGTGGGGGATGAATATTCAGTACGCGGTGCAGCCGTCGCCAGACGGTCTCGCGCAGGCATTCATCATCGGCAAGGACTTCGTCGGCAACGATCCGTCGGCGCTGATTCTCGGTGACAACATTTTCTACGGCCACGATCTCGCGAAGCAGCTCGAGCGGGCAAACGCGCAGGAGTCGGGCGCGACGGTGTTTGCATATCACGTGCACGATCCCGAGCGCTACGGCGTCGTCGAGTTCGACAAGGACTTTCGCGCGCTGTCGATCGAAGAGAAGCCGGCCAAGCCGCGTTCGCACTATGCGGTCACGGGCCTGTACTTCTACGACAACCGCGTGTGTGACATCGCGGCCGACATCAAGCCGTCCGCGCG
>NZ_KV786809.1:0-4124 GCF_001806955.1 Burkholderia sp. HMSC10F09 | reverse complement strand
CGGCCAGCCGAGATCGCGCGCCGCGAGCGCGATTTCCGCTTCCGCGACGACGCAACGCGCACGCGCGACGACTTCCCGGGCGCCGAATGCGCGGGCCGCCGCGCGCACCAGCGCACGCGCACGCTCGAAGTCGCCGAGCTGCGCGAGCGCGATGCCGCGCAATGCGAGCGCCGGCGCATCGTCGCGCAGCGCGACGCGGTTCAGCGCGCCGAGGGCGTCACCGCCCGCGAGCGCGCGTGCGGCCGCGGTAATCAGCGAATCCATCGGAATCCCGACACACTTGTCACTCCCTCCGGCGATGCGACGGCTCCTAATCTAGCACCACGCACACGGCCGCCGGCCGTGCCCGATACCGATCGACAGGAGGAAGCTACGATGACGACCCATCTCACCGGAACGCGCGACGAATGGCTGGCCGCGCGCCGTGCGCTGCTCGACGCCGAAAAGGCGCTGACGCGGCAAAGCGACGAACTCGCGCGGCGGCGTGCGGCGCTGCCGTGGGTGCGCGTCGACAAGACCTACCGGTTCGACACCGAGGACGGCCCGGCGACGCTTGCGGACCTGTTTCGCGGCCGCTCGCAACTGCTCGTCTACCACTTCATGTTCGGCCCCGACTACAAGGCAGGCTGTCCGTCGTGCTCGGCGCTCGCCGACGGTTTCGACGGATTCGTCGTCCACCTCGCGCATCACGACGTGACGCTGACGGCCGTCTCGCGTGCGCCGCTCGAGAAGCTGCTCGGCTATCGGCGGCGAATGGGATGGACGTTTCCGTGGGCGTCGTCGGCGGACAGCGATTTCAACTTCGACTTCAACGTGTCGTTTACCGAGGCGCAGCAGCGCACGGGCGACGTCGACTACAACTATGCGCGCGGCACGCACGCGATGGACATGGATCCGCCGCCCGCGCCGGTCGCGCAGTTCGCGGCAACCTGCGGTACCGATGCGCGGACCTACGCGCGCGACCGGCCGGGGATGAGCGCATTCGTGCGCGAGGACGATGCGATTTATCACACGTATTCGACCTATGCGCGCGGGCTCGACGCGCTGTGGGGCATGTACGCGTGGCTCGATCGTGCGCCGCTCGGACGCAACGAAACCGGCATATGGTGGCGCCGGCACGACGAGTATGCGCAGCGCTGAGCGCGCGGCGTCGCCGACCGACGACGAGCCCGCGATGAACGCGCGCGCGACAGGCCGCGAGCGGCAAGCATTCGGCGCGGTGCTGGCTGCCGTATCGGCAACGGCCGTGGCCGTGCTGCTGAACCGGCACGCGTCGATGGACGCGATGGGCGGCGGCATCGCGGCAGGCGGCTGGCTTGCGCCGGCCGCGTGGGGCCATCCGTGCGGATGGCGCGCGGACCGTGCGCTCGCCGCGTTCGCCGGAATGTGGGGCACGATGGTCGTCGCGATGATGCTGCCGGTGCTCGCGCCTGCGCTGTGGCATTACCGGCAGCTGATCGGCGCGCACGTGCCCGGGCCTGCGCATCGGACGGCGCGCGTCGCGATCGCGGGCGGTGCGTATTTCTCGGTATGGATGGCGATCGGCGTGCTCGTCTGGATGGCGGGCGACGTGCTTGCAGCGGCGGCACTGCGGCTGTCGGCGCTCGCGTATGCGCTGCCGTTTGCGAGCGGCGCGACGGTCTTCGCGGCGGGCACGCTGCAGTTGACCGGCTGGAAGCGCCATCGCCTCGATTGTTGCCGCAACGAGCCGGCCGGCGCGTCGGCACCGCGTGCCGACGCCGCCGATGCGTGGCGGCACGGCATGCGTATCGCGCTGCACTGCGTCGCCTGCTGCGGCAATCTGATGACCGCGGCGCTGGCGGCCGACGCGATGGACCTGCGCGTGATGGCGGTCGCGACTGCGGCGATCGCGGCCGAGCGGCTGCTGCCGCACGGGCATCGCGTGGCACGGATCGTCGGCGCGGCGATGCTCGTGGGCGGGGTCGCGATGCTGGCGAGTGCAGCCGGCGCGATATAGAGGGGGACGGCATTGGCACGCGTCCGGACGCGACTCGACCGGCGCGCGGCCGGCACGCCGGTCCGCCGATGCGGACCGGCCGTCCGATTGCGCGAACGGGGCGATGCGGGGCCGAAACGAAAGGCGATCGAAAACGAAGCGAACGGCGATTCGAACGATTCGGCCCCGGAACGGCGGAAAACGGCTAAGCCGTTGTTCGTGTTGTGAAAATTCGCCGCGCTTCGCGTATAATTCGCTTTTGCGCCCATAGGATTTGCCATGCGTCTGATCCAAAAAGCACTCACGTTCGATGACGTGCTCCTCGTCCCGGCCTTCTCCGACGTTCTGCCGCGCGACACCAGCCTCAAGACCAAGCTGACCCGCAACATCTCCCTGAACATGCCGCTCGTGTCCGCCGCGATGGACACGGTCACCGAAGGTCGCCTCGCGATCGCGATGGCGCAGCAGGGTGGCGTCGGCATCATTCACAAGAACCTCACGCCGGCCGAACAGGCGCGCGAGGTCGCGAAGGTCAAGCGCTTCGAGTCGGGTGTGGTCCGCGATCCGATCACGGTGCCGCCGCAAATGAAGGTGCGCGACGTGATCGCGCTGTCGCGCCAGCATGGCATCTCGGGCTTCCCGGTCGTCGAAGGTCCGCAACTCGTCGGCATCGTCACGAACCGCGACCTGCGCTTCGAAACGCGCCTCGACGAACCGGTCAAGTCGATCATGACGCCGCGCGAGCGTCTCGTCACCGTCAAGGAAGGCACGCCGCTCGCGGAAGCGAAGGCGCTGATGCACAGCCACCGCCTCGAGCGCGTGCTGGTCGTCAACGACGCGTTCGAACTGCGCGGCCTGATGACCGTCAAGGACATCACGAAGCAGACCGAGCACCCCGATGCGTGCAAGGACGAGCACGGCAAGCTGCGCGCAGGCGCGGCGGTCGGCGTCGGTCCGGACAACGAAGAGCGCGTCGAGCTGCTCGTGCAGGCGGGCGTCGACGTGATCGTCGTCGATACCGCGCACGGCCACAGCAAGGGCGTGCTCGAGCGCGTGCGCTGGGTCAAGCAGAAGTTCCCGCACGTCGAGGTGATCGGCGGCAACATCGCGACGGCCGCTGCCGCGAAGGCGCTCGTCGAATACGGCGCGGACGCGGTCAAGGTCGGTATCGGCCCCGGCTCGATCTGCACGACGCGCATCGTCGCGGGCGTCGGCGTGCCGCAGATCAGCGCGATCGCGAACGTCTCGGAAGCGCTGAAGGGCACGGGCGTGCCGTGCATCGCCGACGGCGGCGTGCGTTTCTCGGGCGACGTCGCGAAGGCGCTGGCCGCCGGCGCGAACGCCGTGATGATGGGCAGCATGTTCGCCGGCACCGAAGAAGCGCCGGGCGACGTGTTCCTGTATCAGGGCCGCCAGTACAAGTCGTACCGCGGCATGGGCTCGGTCGGTGCGATGAAGGACGGTGCGGCCGACCGCTACTTCCAGGACAACTCGGCGAACATCGACAAGCTCGTGCCGGAAGGCATCGAAGGCCGCGTCGCCTACAAGGGTTCGGTCAACGCGATCCTGTTCCAGCTGGTTGGCGGCGTGCGCGCGAGCATGGGCTACTGCGGCTGCCGCACGATCGAGGAACTGCACGAGAAGGCCGAATTCGTGCAGATCACCGCGGCGGGCATGCGCGAGTCGCACGTGCACGACGTGCAGATCACCAAGGAAGCGCCGAACTATCACGTGGACTGATCGCCGATGAAACCGCTGCTGCGAGCCGTGCTGGTCGTCGATGCCGTGCTGCTGCTGGCGTTCGGGCTGCTGTTCGTGCTGACGCCGTGGCATGCGCTGTTCAACGCGCTGCAACTGGCGAACGTCGAACCGGCGATGCTCGGCCAGGCCTTCGGCATTGCGCTGCTCGGCCTCGCGTGGCTCGCGTTTCATGCGGCGGTCAACGGCGATCTGACGGCGCCCGTCGCCCGCGCGGTCGGCCATGTGAACTGGCTGACCGGCGTGCTGACGATCGTCTGGTCGATCGGCACGGGCAGCGGCCCCGCGCTCGCCGCGGCCGGCAGGGTGCTGTCGGCGATCGCCGGCGTCGTGCTGATCGTGCTCGGCCTCGGCGGTGTGCGACTCGCGTCGGCCGTGCGGCGGCGCGAGCGCGCGGAGGCGCTCGACG
>NZ_KV786808.1:0-37249 GCF_001806955.1 Burkholderia sp. HMSC10F09 | reverse complement strand
CGGCCGCGGCGCCGGTCCCGCGCGGGCCGGCGACGCTCGTGCTCGACCAGAGCGGCGTGCTCGGCGGCGCGGAGCTGTCGCTGCTGGAAATCATGAAGCACATGCGCGCGAACGCGGACGTGCTGCTGTTCGACGACGGTCCGTTTCGCGCGGCGCTCGAGGAAATCGGTGCGCGCGTCGACGTGGTCGAGCAGGGCGCGCTCGCGGGCGTGCGCAAGCAGGGCGGTGTGTCGCTCGGCGCGCTCGCGCAACTGTGGCGGCTCGTGCGCGACGTCGCACACCGCGCGCGCCGTGCCGAAGTCATCTATGCGAACACGCAGCGCGCGATGGTGGTCGCCGCGCTCGCCGGGCGGCTCGCGCGCAAGCCGGTCGTCTGGCATTTGCGCGACATCGTCAGCGCCGATCATTTCGGCGGCAAGCAGCTGCTCGCGATCAAGCATTGCGCTCGGCTCGGCGTCACGCGCGTGATCGCGAACTCGGATGCGTCGGCGCAGGCGTTCCGCGCGCTGACCGGGTTCACGCCGCAGCACGTCGACGTCGTGTTCAACGGGATTGCCGCGGAGCCGTTCGATGCGCTCGACAACGTGAGCCAGGCCGCGCTGCGCGCGCGATTCGGGTTGCCGGCCGACGCCTGGCTGGTCGGCTCGTTCAGCCGCCTCGCGCGCTGGAAAGGGCAGCACGTGCTGCTCGAAGCGGCCGCGCGGCTGCCGGACGTGCACGTCGTGCTCGTCGGCGCACCGCTGTTCGGCGAGGACGAATATGCGGCGCAGTTGCATGAAACCGTCGCGCGGCACGGGATGGACGGCCGCGTGCATTTCCTCGGCTTCCAGCGCGATGTCGCCGCCTGCATGAAGGCCGTCGACGTCGTCGCGCATACGTCGATCACGCCCGAGCCGTTCGGCCGCGTGATCGTCGAGGGGATGCTCGCGCGCCGGCCGGTCGTCGCGGCGCGTGCGGGCGGCGTCGTCGAGATCGTCGAGCACGGCGACAACGGCCTGCTCTGCGAGCCGGGCGACGCGACGGCGCTCGCGGACGCGCTCGTCGCGCTGCAGTCCGACGCCGCGCTGCGCACACGACTCGTCGCGAGCGGTCGCGCGACCGCACTGCGGCGATTCGGCACGCGCACGTATGTCGAGCGCGTCGAGAAGATTCTCGCGGATACCGCGCGCGCTGCGAAAGCGAAACGTCAGTAAGCGGTGCGCGGCCGCGCGCGCCGTCCGCGTCGATCGATATGCGCCCTCACGCCGCCGTGCGCGGTGTGAGGGCGTTGTCTTTTCGCGAGGCTCGCGGGGGTGCGATCGGTTGCGTCGTGCTTCGTGCATCGTGCACCGGGCGATAAAAAACCCCGCGCCGTTGCATGCGACGCGGGGTGCGGGAAACGTGCGCGCCGATGCGCGGCGCGCCGGTGTGTTCAGGCGGCGCGTTCGGGCGCCGCGGCGACGACGCGTGCGGTGCGCGTCGGCTTCAGGCTTGCCGACCAGCGCATCGCCGGCCGTTCGAACAGCAGGTAGAACAGATACGCGACCGGAATCGCGACGGCGATGAAGCCGAACGACGGCCAGATCGACAACTGCAATTGCGAGCGGAACAGCACCGAGCCGAGGCAGACGAACAGCGGCAGATGGATCAGGTACAGCGAGTAGCTGAAATCGCCGAACCAGCCGAGCACGCGCAGCGGCAGCGTCGGCCGCGGCGGGCACGCGAGCGCGCGGTACAGGAAGCACGCGAAGCCGGCCGCCCACAGCTGGAACGCGCCGTACTGCCCGAAATGGAACGCGCCGCAGCCGGCCGCGAGCAGCAGCGCGGCCGTGCCGTACCAGCCGCGCGACGGCACGGCGGCCGCGCCGCGCGCCGGTTTCGCGCGCACGTCTGCGATCCAGGCACCGATCGTCCACGACAGCCAGTACGACGTGAAGAACTGCAGGTCGTGCCGTTCGAGCAGCCATGCGGACACGACGTTGACGAGCGCGACGGCCGCGACGACCGCCGGCATGCCGACGCGCCGGCGCACCGCGAACAGCAGCGGATAGATCGCATAGAACTGCACTTCGAGCGACAGCGTCCACAGCGCGCCGTTCGACCCGTACGTGTAGCCCGCGACGCCTTGCAGCGAGAACAGGTTCACGAGGAACGCCGCGACGCCGATGTCGCGGATCTTGTGGCTGACCGGCTGGATCTGCAGGCTGATCGCGTCGAGCGCGAGCGTCAGTAGCAGCGCGGCGAGCAACACCGGATAGATGCGCGCGAAGCGCCGCGCCCAGAAGTTCGGCACGTCGAGCCGGTAGCCGGGATCGGCTGCGAGCTTCAGCGCCGCGTTGCGATGGATGCAGTAGCCGCTGATCACGAAGAAGATCGGCACACCGGCCGAGCCCCACGCGAACGGGAAGGTCAGATAGCCGACGATCACGCTCGGGTCGACCGCGTGACCGTAAGCGCGATGGAAGCTCTGCATGCCGACCCACACGACCTGCCGGCAGTGGAAATATGCGACGAGCAGCGCCGCGAAGCCGCGCATGGCGTCGATCACGTGCTCCTTGCGATCGGCGACGGGTGGGGCGGCGAAAGACGATCCGCTGAAAGCTTGCATGCGATTCGGTTCCTTGCGACGGATGAAGGGACGATCCAATCGTAATCCGCAAGAATTCGATCAATGAATAAAAAAATCGCGATCGAAAATCGCGTTATTTCAGCATGTGGATTTACAGGGACTTGAAAGGCGCGGCCGGTGCCGGGTAAATTATTTACCGATTTTTTTCTGATAGTTTGAAGCTCCAGTTGATTGATGCAAGGAGCGCAAGATGGACATGCATTGGATCGCGAGCGCCGGCGTACTGCTGGTGATGGCCGTGCTGTCGGCGTACCGCGAGGCGCTGAAGAACGAACCGATTCGGCCGGGCCTCGAACGCGGCGGCGTGCCGCTTATCGAGGAATTCGAATCGTAACCATTTGTATCCGGCCGATCGGTAATTTGTTTCTGCTTCGGCAATCGATTCGGCAATATCGACCGCTTCAAATGGCGATCGATTTACCGGAAATCATGGGCAACCGGTCCATATCGAAAGCGAATGGCAGGGAATGGGCAGTAGCGGCGATTCCCGATATGCCGTTCTGAAAACAATCGCGCCGGGTCGCGGAGCGACGCGGCGCAATCAATGCAATCAGGATACGAACATGTTGAAAGTCAACAAGGCCGTGTTTCCCGTCGCCGGTCTCGGCACGCGGTTCCTTCCGGCAACGAAGGCGAGCCCGAAAGAGATGCTGCCCGTCGTCGACAAGCCGCTGATCCAGTATGCGGTCGAGGAGGCGATCAACGCCGGCATTACCGAGATGATCTTCGTGACGGGCCGCAGCAAGCGCGCGATCGAGGATCATTTCGACAAGTCGTACGAGATCGAGGCCGAGCTCGAGGCGCGCGGCAAGGAAAAGCTGCTGGAGCTCGTGCGCAGCATCAAGCCGAGCCATGTCGACTGCTTCTACGTGCGCCAGCCGGAAGCGCTCGGGCTCGGGCATGCCGTGCTGTGCGCCGAGAAGCTCGTGCACGGCGAGCCGTTCGCGGTGATTCTCGCGGACGATCTGCTGCACGGCGAGCAGCCCGTGCTCAAGCAGCTCGTCGACGTATTCGATCACTATCACAGCTCGGTGATCGGCGTGGAGACGATCGCGCGCGAGGACAGCCGCTCGTACGGCGTGATCGAAGGCCGCGAGTGGGAAGAGGACGTGATCAAGCTGTCCGGCATCATCGAGAAGCCGGCGCCCGAAGATGCGCCGTCGAACCTCGGCGTGGTGGGCCGTTATGTGTTCATGCCGACGATCTTCGACCACCTGCGGCGGCTGAAGCCGGGCGCTGGCGGCGAGCTGCAGCTCACGGACGCCGTCCAGTCGCTGCTCGCGAACGAGCAGGTGCTGGCGTATCGCTACTACGGCACGCGTTTCGACTGCGGCAGCAAGCTCGGCTATCTGAAGGCGACGGTCGAGCTTGCGCTTCAGCATCCGGAAGTCAGCCGCGAATTCGAAGCGTATCTGCGTACCTGTCTGCCCGCGCTGGCTGCCGTCGCATAAGTCTCCGCGCAGCGCTGCCGTTTCAGGTGGTGGTTGTTCCGTTGGCCCCGGCCGCTTTGGCGTCCGGGGCTTTTTTGCGTGTGCGGGGTGTGCGGCGGGTGCGGTGGCAGGTCGGTGCAGCGGTCGAGCTTGAATGCTGCGCCGGTGTACGGGGGCAGCGGAATAGTGGAATAGCGGAGTAGCGGTGCAACGGCTCACGCCGAACGCCGAACGGCGAACGGCGAACGGCGAACGGCGCACCGCGAACCGCGAACCGCGTTGCAGCACGTCGCCGTGTACGTACCGACGCCGTCAGCGCGCGGACGTCCCGGCCGGCACGACGAAGCGGCGCGCGAGGTGCGCCGCGATCGGCTTCTTGAATTCGAGCAGCCGTTTCTCGAGGTAGCGCCACGACAGATGCGCGAGCAGCGTCGCGAGCGCGAACTGCAGCATTTCGGGCAACACCGTCCGCACGGCTTGCGGCACGTGCAGGTGCGCGTAGAGCGCGGGCATCACGCCGATGCGTGCCGGAATCAGGTTGTGGAAGAGATAGAAGCCGTAGCTGATCGTGCCGAGATATGCGAGCGGCGCGCAGTCGAGCAGCGCGACGACCGGATGATCGGGGCGCGTGACGATCCACAGCAGCAGCGCGCCGAGCGACGCCGACAGACCGAGATCCGCGAGCGCCGCGACGCCGTCGGACAGCGTCGCGCATGCGGGCAGCGCGAGGAAGAACACGACGCCGGCCGCGCCGAGCCAACCGGGCGCGATGCGCGGCGCGTCGCGTGTGCCGCGGTCGGCGAGCATCATCGCGCCGACGCCGCCGAGCGCGATCAACGCGAAATTCCACGGGGAAAACGCGTAGATCAGCACCGGCGACGCGTCGAACAGATACAGCGCGACATGCGCGGCCGCGCAGAGCGCAATGGCCGCGATGCCGAGCGCGACGTGTCGCGCGGCCGGCACCGCGAGCAGCACGAGCGGCGCGATCAGATAGAACTGCTGCTCGACTGCGAGACTCCAGAAGTGCGACGTCGAGCCGGGCCAGCCGTCCTTCACGACGCCGATCCAGTAATTCGACAGGAACGCCGCGTGCCACGCGAGCCCGAGATTTACGTCGCGCTGATAGAACAGCGCGTGCGCGATGGCGAGCGCGGCGAGCAGCAGGTAGTAGACGGGAAAGATGCGCAGCGCGCGTTTGGCGAGGAACAGCGCCAGCGCATGCCGGCGCGTCATCGCGGCGCGCTCGACCGCCTGCCGGTTGCGATGCAGCTCGCCGACGATCAGGTATCCGCTGATGAGGAAAAACGTCCACACGCCGAGCTTGCCGACGTCGACGGCGAGCACGTGGCCTTTGTGGGACAGGAAAACGAGGATGACGGCGATGGCTCGCAGGCCGTCGAGTCCTTTGACGTATCTGACTTCGCGCATGAAGACATCCGGGCGTTGAGCGAGGTCAGTATAGGCGCGCAAATATCGAACGTAATTCGCGTACGGACGCATACGTATAGGTGTTTTGCTGCGTTCGCGCGTCGTCGGAGTCGGCGGCGCGCAACAAAACCTGCGGGAAACCCCGCGAAAACGCATAAAAGTACTGCACGAAGCGTCGAGGCGCTTGTAGAATCCGGCGTTGAAGCGCGCGCGTCGCGTGCTTCGTGTATCCAACGACCACACCTGGTAGGAGAAACATGGCGACTTCCGCAAAAAAGGTGGCCAAGAAGGCTGCCGCACCGGCCAAGAAAGTGGCTGCCAAAAAAGCAGCGCCCGCGAAGAAAGTAGTGGCCAAGAAGGCCGTCGCGAAGGCGCCCGCCGCTCCGACGCCGCTGAAGGACAAGTTCACGAAGGCGTCGCTCGCAGCGCACATCGCTGAGCGCGCGGCCGTGGAAGTGAAGGCAGTGAAGGCAGTGCTCGCCGCACTCGAGAACGTCGTGCTGGGCTCGATCCACAAGAAGGGCGCGGGCGAGTTCACGCTGCCGGGTCTGCTGAAGATTACGGCGCAAGCCGTGCCGGCGAAGAAGAAGCGCTTCGGCAAGGATCCGTTCACCGGCGAAGAGCGCTGGTTCCCGGCCAAGCCGGCTACGGTGCGCGTGAAGGCACGTGCGCTGAAGAAGCTGAAGGACGCAGCGGCGTAATGCCGCGCGACGGCAGCCGGCTGCGGCCGGCCGCCGTCGCACTGTCCGACGAGATCCCCGCCCGCGAAAGCGCGCGGGGATTTTTATTGCGCCGCGGGTGCCGTAATCGCAGCCGCAGCCGCAGCCGCGACCGCAGTCGCAACCGCGTATCGCGCGTCGGCCGCCGCGTGCCGTACGTTACGCGGGCGTGCCGGCATAGGCCGCCTTCAGCGCGGCGACGTCGAACTTGATCATCTGCATCATCGCGCTCGCGACGCGCCCGGCCTTCACGGGATCGCGATCGGCCATCATCGGAATCAGTTCGGCCGGCACGATCTGCCACGACACGCCGTAGCGGTCGCGCAGCCATCCGCAGGCGTCGGCGGCGCCGCCGTTGTCGAGCAGCGCGTGCCAGTAGCGGTCGAGCTCGGCCTGATCCGCGCAGCTCACCATCAGCGAAATCGCGTGATTGAACGACTCGGTCCGCTCGTGGCTCATCGCGATGAACGGCTGCCCGAACAGCTCGAACTCGACCATCCGCGTGCCGCTGGTACCTTGCACTGCGGTGACGCGCACGACGCGCGAGTCGGGGAAAATCGATGCGTAGAACGCCGCGGCTTCTTCCGCTTCGGTCGAGTACCAGAGGAACGGCGTGATCTTCTGAATCGTCATCGCGAATCTCCTTGTCAGGTTGGGGGCGACGCAAACGGCGCGCCTCCATTGGAACGACGGTCGGCGACCGTCGAAATCGACATGCCGCAGCGAGCCATCTTCGCACCGTATCGGCTGGCCCGACAGTGCGATCGACGCCCGAGCGTCGTGCCGGCGCACGCGGGCAGCGGAATCGACGCACGAGCCGCCCGGTGGACGAAAAAAAGCCAGTCGCGGCCGAAGCCGATGACTGGCTTTTCAGTTCGGCGGCAGCGCGTCGAAACGCGCTGTACGCCGGATACGTCGTTTTTAGAACTTGTGGCGCAGGCCGAGAGCGACCACTTCCTGCGAGCTCTTGCCGGCGAAGCCGTACGAGCCGATCGACGCTTGGGCTGCTTGCGTCGTTGTTGCATCGACGCGCTGCGTACCGCTTGCGTGCTGGTACGCGCCCACGAGATAGACGTCGGTGCGCTTCGACAGCGAGTAGTCCGCACCGAGCGAAACTTGGTGGTACTTCGCGTCCGTGTCGCCGCTCGCCTTCGTGTACGAATAGCCGAGGCCCAGCAGCAGCGGCGGCGTGACTTGATACGTCACGAAGCCGCGGCCCGTGTTGTACTTCTGCGTCGAACCGAAAGCCGAGAATGCATCCGGCTTGTACTGTGCATTGCTGTAGCCGGCGCCGATCGTCACCGGACCGATTGCGTATTGTGCGGCCACTTGCGCGATGCCGATCGACTTCGCCGTCACGTAACCCGCGTTGATCGGGCCGTCGACGATGTTGTCCGACGTCGTCGAGCCCCAGCTGTCACGACGCCCCGTCAGCGGGTTCAGCGTCGACGGATTGTTCGCATAGAAGTAGCCTGCCGCAACGCCGATAGGGCCATTGTTGTATGCCGCAGCGGCTGCCCACGTCTGGCCTTGGCCCGGATGGCCGGCGATGCCGCTCAGGCCGTACATGGCTTCGAACTGCAGACCCGCGAAGACCGGCGACGTGTACTTGATCGCGTTGCTGACGCGCAGGCTGTTGTCGTTGTTATCGACGTCGCCCGGCGTGGCGAACGTGGTGCCGAAGTAGTTGTCGGCCGTAACTGCCTGAACCAGATCAACCAGCGGATCGTACTGACGGCCGAGCGTCAGCGTACCGTACTGTTTGCTCTCGAGGCCGACGTAAGCTTGACGGCCGAACATGCGACCGCCTTGGTTGAGATGGCCGGTACCCGGATCGAAGCCGTTTTCCAATTGGAAGATCGCCTTCAGGCCACCGCCGAGGTCTTCCGCACCCTTCAGGCCCCAACGGCTGCCTTGCAGGTTGCCCGACAGCATTTGCCACGAATTGTTGGCTTGACCGTTATTGCCGTGCACCCAGGCGATCGACGTATCGATCACACCGTACAGCGTCACGCTCGATTGAGCATGAGCGGCGCCGGCAGCGCCCAGCAGGGCGAGCGAGAGGGTCGAGAGAGCGAGTTTCTTCATCGTTGAGTATCTCCACGCAAGTGATTCGTGATTCGTTATTTGTTGCGGATTGGAGAATAGCTCAGTGCCATACAGGCAAGAAAGACTAAAAAATAAAGTGTCTCGAAAAGATCACACCAACGAAAAGTCCATATATTTCAAGCACATCGCCAACTGTTCCTGTTTTTGAAATAGTTGACATTTGCTGCGCTGCGATTGTTGCGGAGGGTGGTGGTCACCACAACATGACGCGTGTTTTGGCCGGACCGCGCACTGAAATCGGGGTGTGCAAACGTTTGCGATTGCAGCGTTGCGCATGCAAGTGCCGCGCCAGCGCGACGTGCCTATCGGCTGAACAAAAACGCATCGCAGGAAAGGGAAGATCTGCGTGAGGAGCGCGGCGCTTGCACGACCGCGCGTCACTAGCGTAATCGCATGCCGGCCGCTACGCCGGAGCGTCGGTCAATCGTCGCGCGTGCGCTCGCCCGGTGCGCGAGCGGCTCGCGCATCGCGCGCGGTCGCGTCGGGCGCCGCCGCATCGCGCGCCGTCGCATCCGTGCGCCGATATGCCTCGCCGCGCGCAGCCGAGAATTCCGCGCCGAGCAGCAGCACGAGCGCGGAGAAGTACAGCCACATCAGCAGCACCGCGAACGAGCCCGCCGCACCGAACGCACTGGCGGTCCCCGCGCGCGCGAGATAGAGCGCGAACAGCTTCTTGCCGCCGGAGAACAGGATCGCCGACACGATTCCGCCGACCGCGGCGTCACGCCATGCGACGTGCGCGTCGGGCAGGAATTTCAGCAGCGCGGAGAACGCGCCCGCGAGCACCGCGACGCCGACGACGAGCTGCAGCACGTTCGTGACCACGACGTAAGGCGAATCGCCGAGCAGCCAGGTGCCGATGAACGTGATCGCCGTGTCGAGCACGAGCGACACGATCAGCAGGAACGCGACGCCGAGCACGAGCCCGAACGACACGAGCCGCACGCGTACGAGCCCGAGTACGCTCGACCAGCGGCTTTCGGTCGCCGGCCAGATCACGTTCAGCGCCGTGTTCAGCGACGCGAACGTCGCCGACGCGCCGATCGCGAGCGCCGCGAACGAGATCAGCGTCGCGATGCCGCCGCGCTCGCCGGCACGGTGGGCGTTCTGCACGATGGTCTGGATGCTGGCCGCCGCGTCGTCGCCGATCAGTTGATGCGCCTGCTCGAACACCTGGCCGCGCGCGGCCTCGTCGCCGTAGAACCAGCCGGCCACCGCGATCACCATCACGAGCGTCGGCGCGAGCGAGAACGCGGAGAAGAACGCGATGCCGGCGGCCATCGACGAGCAGCGGTCGGACGAAAAGCGCTTGAACGCGGTCAGTGCCCAGTTCGCCTGACGCTGCGCGAGCCGCGTGGCCTCGGAAGTGATCGGTCGTTTCATGATGGTCGTGGCGACGTCCGGCGCCCCGCCGGTGCGTCGCAATCGCATTGATCGGGATTCAAGTATTGATCCGAAGAGCCGTACATAGTTGCGAAGTTTGCGAAGTGTCTATAATTGCTTTGAGCTTCCTACCCCACAATAACGCCGAGACCACCATGCTACATATGTCCCGGCGCCAGTTCCTGAAGGTGACGGCAACGTCGCTTGCCGGATCGAGCCTGGCCCTGATGGGCTTTTCTCCGTCCGAAGCGCTTGCCGAAGTCCGACAGTACAAGCTGGCGCGCACAGTCGAAACGCGCAACACCTGTCCTTACTGTTCAGTCGGTTGCGGCATCCTGATGTACGGCCTGGGCGACGGCGCGAAGAACGCGCAGTCGAGCATCATCCACATCGAGGGCGACCCCGATCATCCGGTCAATCGCGGCACGCTGTGCCCGAAGGGCGCGAGCCTGATCGACTTCATCCACAGCCCGAACCGCCTGACGCACCCGGAATACCGCGCGCCCGGCTCGGACAAGTGGGAGCGCATCTCGTGGAGCGACGCGCTCGACCGGATCGCGAAGCTGATGAAGGCCGACCGCGACGCGAACTTCGTCGAGACGACCGAAGACGGCGCCAAGGTCAACCGCTGGCTCACGACCGGCATGCTGGCCGCGTCCGCGGGCAGCAACGAAGTCGGCTATCTGACGCACAAGGCTGTCCGCAGCCTCGGGATGCTCGCATTCGACAATCAGGCGCGTGTCTGACATGGCCCGACGGTGGCAGGTCTTGCCCCGACGTTTGGCCGTGGAGCGATGACGAACCATTGGGTCGACATCAAGAACGCGGATCTGATTCTCGTGATGGGCGGCAATGCAGCCGAGGCCCATCCGTGCGGTTTCAAATGGGTGACGGAAGCGAAGGCGCACCGCAAGGCGCGGCTGATCGTCGTCGACCCGCGCTTTACGCGTACGGCCTCGGTGGCCGACTACTACGCGCCGATCCGTACCGGGACCGACATCGCGTTCCTGGGCGGCGTGATCAACTATTTGCTGACGAACGACAAGATCCAGCATGAGTACGTGAAGCACTACACGGACTTCACGTTCATCGTGCGCGAGGACTTCGCGTTCAACGACGGTCTCTATTCCGGCTACGATGCGGACAAGCACGCGTATCCGGACAAGTCGAGCTGGGATTACGAGCGCGGCGACGACGGGTTCGTGAAGGTCGACCCGACGCTGCAGCATCCGCGCTGCGTCTACAACCTGCTGAAGCAGCACTACGCGCGCTATACGCCGGAAGTGGTCGAACAGGTCTGCGGCACGCCGAAGGACAAGTTCCTGAAGGTGTGCGAGATGCTGGCGACGACGGCCGTGCCCGGCCGCGCGGCGACCGTGCTGTACGCGCTCGGCTGGACCCATCACTCGATCGGCGCGCAGATCATCCGCACGGGCGCGATGGTACAGCTGCTGCTCGGCAACATCGGCATCGCCGGCGGCGGGATGAACGCGCTGCGCGGGCACTCGAACATCCAGGGGCTGACCGACCTCGGGCTGATGTCGAACCTGCTGCCCGGCTACATGACGCTGCCGATGCAGGGCGAGCAGGATTTCAACGCGTATATCGACAAGCGCGCGCAAAAGCCGCTGCGCCCGAACCAGCTCAGCTACTGGAAGAACTACAAGGCGTTCCACGTCAGCTTCATGAAGGCGTGGTGGGGCGACGCGGCGACCGCCGAGAACAACTGGGCGTACGACTACCTGCCGAAGCTCGACAAGCAGTACGACCTGCTGCAGACGATCGAGCTGATGCACGCCGGCAAGATGAACGGCTACATCTGCCAGGGCTTCAATCCGCTCGCGGCGGCGCCCGCGAAGGTGAAGACCGCGCAGGCACTCGCGAAGCTGAAGTGGCTCGTCATCATGGATCCGCTCGCGACCGAAACGTCGGAGTTCTGGAAGCCGCACGGCGACTACAACGACGTCGATCCGTCGAAGATCCAGACCGAGGTGTTCCGGCTGCCGACCACCTGCTTCGCGGAGGAGAACGGCTCGCTCGTCAGTTCGAGCCGCGTGCTGCAGTGGCACTGGAAGGGCGCCGAGCCGCCGGGCGAGGCGCGTAGCGATCTCGAGATCATGGCCGGGCTGTTCGTGCGGCTGCGCCAGATGTACCGCACCGACGGCGGCAAGTATCCGGATCCGATCGTGAACCTCTCGTGGCCGTACGCGGATCCGGAAAGCCCGACGCCCGAAGAGCTCGCGAAGGAGTTCAACGGCCGCGCGCTCGCCGATCTGCCCGATCCGAAGGATCCGTCGAAGGTGCTCGTGAAGAAGGGCGAGCAGCTTGCCGCGTTCGCGCAGCTGAAGGACGACGGCACGACCGCGAGCGGCTGCTGGATTTTCTGCGGCGCGTGGACGCAGGCCGGCAACCAGATGGCGCGGCGCGACAACTCGGATCCGACCGGCATCGGCCAGACGCTGAACTGGGCCTGGGCATGGCCCGCGAACCGGCGGATCCTGTACAACCGCGCGTCGGCCGACCTGGCCGGCAAGCCGTTCGATCCGACCCGCAAGCTCGTCGCGTGGAACGGCACGGCATGGACCGGCGCGGACGTGCCCGATTTCAAGGCCGACGAGCCGCCCGAAAACGGGATGGGGCCGTTCATCATGAACCCGGAAGGCGTGGCGCGCTTCTTCGCGCGCGCGCAGATGAACGAAGGCCCGTTCCCCGAGCACTACGAGCCGTTCGAGACGCCGCTGTCCGCGAATCCGCTGCATCCGGACAACCCGCAGGCGCTGAACAACCCGGCCGCCCGCGTGTTCGCGGACGATCGCGCTTCGTTCGGCAAGGTGGCGGATTTCCCGTACGTCGCGACGACCTACCGGCTGACCGAGCATTTCCACTACTGGACCAAGCACGCGCGGCTGAATTCGATCATCCAGCCCGAGCAATTCGTCGAGATCGGCGAAGACCTCGCGAAGGAAGTCGGCGTCGCGCACGGCGATCGCGTGAAGGTGTCGTCCAAGCGCGGCTACATCGTCGCGGTGGCGCTCGTCACGAAGCGGATCAAGCCGCTGACCGTCGACGGCAAGAAGGTCCAGACGGTCGGCGTGCCGCTGCACTGGGGCTTCAAGGGGCTGGCGAAGCCCGGCTATCTCGCCAATACGCTGACTCCGTCCGTGGGTGACGGCAACTCGTACACACCGGAATTCAAGTCGTTTCTGGTGAAGGTCGAAAAGGCGTAAGGGGGACGAGATGGCATTGCAATCGCTGGACATCAAGCGCGTATCGGCCACCACGACGCCGCCGCCCACGGCGCGCGAACCGGTGACCGGAAGCGTCGCGAAACTGATCGACGTATCGAAGTGCATCGGCTGCAAGGCATGCCAGACGGCATGCATGGAGTGGAACGACCTGCGCGACGAAATCGGCACCAACGTCGGCGTGTACGACAATCCGGCCGACCTCACCGAGCATTCGTGGACGGTCATGCGGTTCTCCGAATACGAGAACCCGCAAGGCGACCTCGAATGGCTGATCCGCAAGGACGGCTGCATGCACTGCGAGGATCCGGGCTGTCTGAAGGCGTGCCCGTCGCCGGGCGCGATCGTGCAGTACAACAACGGGATCGTCGATTTCCACGAGGAGAACTGCATCGGCTGCGGCTACTGCGTGACCGGCTGCCCGTTCAACGTGCCGCGGATCTCGAAGAAGGATCATCGCGCCTACAAGTGCACGCTCTGTTCGGACCGCGTCGCCGTCGGCCAGGAGCCGGCCTGCGTGAAGACCTGCCCGACCGGCGCGATCGTGTTCGGCACGAAGGAGGACATGAAGCAGCACGCAGCCGAGCGGATCGAGGACCTGAAGGAGCGCGGCTTCGAGCATGCGGGGCTGTACGACCCGCAGGGCGTCGGGGGCACGCACGTGATGTACGTGCTGCACCATGCGGACAAACCGTCGCTGTATCACGGGCTGCCCGACAATCCGTCGATCAGCCCGATGGTGCGGCTGTGGAAGGGCATCGCGAAGCCGCTGGCGGTCGCGGGCCTCGCGCTGACCGCGCTGGCCGGCTTCTTCCACTACGTGCGCGTCGGCCCGAACGAGGTGACCGACGAAGAGGAAGCCGCCGCCCGCGACGAGGCGCGACGCATCAAGGAGGACGCGAAATGAAGCACGACGACCCGAACCTGATCGTCCGCTATACGGCGAACGAGCGCACGAATCACTGGATCACCGCGATCACGTTCGTGCTGCTCGCGCTGTCCGGGCTCGCGCTGTTTCATCCGTCGATGTTCTGGCTGACCGCGCTGTTCGGTGGCGGCCAATGGACGCGGATCCTGCATCCGTTCGTCGGCCTCGTGATGTTCGTGTCGTTCGCGCTGCTCGTCGTGCGGTTCTGGCACCACAATCTGCTCGACGCGGACGACCGGCAATGGATCCGGCAGATCGACGACGTCGTCGCGAACCGCGAGGACCGGCTGCCGCCCGTCGGCCGCTATAACGCCGGCCAGAAGCTGCTATTCTTCACGCTGGTGGCGTGCCTGCTGCTGCTCCTGCTGTCCGGGATCGTGATCTGGCGGCGCTACTTCTCGTTCTACTTCCCGATCGGGGTGATCCGTGCGGCGGCCGTCGTGCATGCGGTGGCGGCATTCGTGCTGATCGCGAGCATCATCGTGCACATTTATGCGGCACTGTGGGTGAAGGGCTCGATCGGCGCGATGGTGCGCGGCACCGTCACGCTGGGCTGGGCGCGCAAGCACCACCCGAAATGGTTCCGTGAAAGCGTGAAGTAGCGCTGGGGAACGGGGTGGTGCGCCGGTCGTTTCGGCAGCGCCGCTCCGTCAGCGGCCGGAATCGCCCGAAAGCGCCGATGCGTCGGCGCTTGTTTTTTTGGAAGACACTTTCGTGACACAACGTATTCTCGAACCGACCGAGATCTCGGCCCTCGATCATTCCGCGATCCCGCGTTTCCGGCTGCCGGAGCGCAACGCCGTGTTTTCCGCGCGCGCGACGCGGCTGCGCAAGCTCGCCGATCTGAACCCGATCGCCGGTTATCTGCGCCTGATGGCGACGGTCGCCGACGCGCAGCACGCGATGCTGCAATCGCAGCACGCGCCGCTGCCGACGTCCGACGCGATCGCGCGCGCGCAGCAGCATTCGATGCCGATCGTGCCGGCGCTCGGTGTCGAGCGCGATCCGCGATGGCGCGCGGTGCTGTACGAACTGCTCGACCGCGTCGAGGGCGCGGGGCTCGTGAACCCGTCGCTCGCGAAGCTGCTCGACCGGCTGCGGCTGATGTCGCCGGCGGAACTCGATGCGCAAGCCGACGCGGTGCTCGCGCTGCGCTTCGCGGAAGTCGATCCGGCCACCGCACCGTTCCTGATGGCGGCGCTGCAGGTCGTGTGGACCGACGTCGCGAGCCGCGTCGCGGCCGCCGACGTGCCGTATCTCGACCAGCCGGGGCTGTGTCCGGTGTGCGGCACGCACCCCGTCGCGAGCGTGATCCGCGTAGGCGGACAGGTCCAGGGCTACCGTTTCCTGCAGTGCGGACTGTGCGCGACCGAGTGGCACATGGTGCGCACCAAATGCTCGAACTGCGATTCGACGAAGGGCATCGCGTATCACGGCGTCGAAGGCGGCAGCGACGCGCTGAAGGCCGAGTCGTGCGACGAGTGCAAGACCTATCGGAAAATCGGCTATCAGGAAAAGGACTACGAGTTCGAACCGCTGGCCGACGATCTCGCGAGCCTCACGCTCGACCTGCTGATGAGCGACGCCGGCTATCGCCGCAGTTCGCCCAATCCGCTGCTGTGGCCCGATCTGTCCCGGGAGGCCGATTGATCGGCCGGCAGCACGGCGCGGTGTCTGCGCTGCGGTCGTCCGTCGCGAAGCGCCGGGCCCCGGCGCGCGTTCGCGCATGCGCGGCCGATTCGCGCGTGCGCCGATGCGCGTCTCTTTGTCGACAAGGAAGCTCCGTCACGTGTCCGATTCCGGTCTGAACGAATTGAATGCGGTGCTCGCGCGCGTGCCGTCGGTCGAGCGCGTGCTGTCGTCTGCGCCGCTGCAGCCGCTGCTCGCCGACTACGGCCGCACGCGCGTGCTGAACGCGGTACGTGCCGAGCTCGGACGTTGGCGCAGCGCCGCCCAGCGTGATCCGGCCGCCGCCGAACCGCTCGACGAGGCGCGCATCGCGGCGGCCGTCGCGCAGACGCTCGCCGCACAGAGCGCGCATGCGTTGCGCACCGTGTTCAACCTGACCGGCACCGTGCTGCACACGAACCTCGGGCGCGCGCTGCTGCCGGACGAAGCGGTGCGCGCGGTGGTCGAAGCGCTGACGCAGCCCGTGACGCTCGAGTTCGATCTCGCGAGCGGGCGCCGCGGCGATCGCGACGACATCGTCGACGCGCTGCTGCGCGAGCTGACCGGCGCGGAGGCGGCCACCGTCGTCAACAACAATGCGGCCGCCGTGCTGCTGACGCTCGCGGCGCTCGCGCCGAAGCGCGAAGTCGTCGTGTCGCGCGGCGAGCTCGTCGAGATCGGCGGCGCGTTCCGCATTCCGGACATCATGAGCCGCGCCGGCGCGAAGCTGCGTGAGGTCGGTACGACGAACCGCACGCATCTGCACGACTATGCGGGCGCGATCGGGCCGCGCACCGCGCTGCTGATGAAGGTGCATTGCAGCAACTACGCGGTCACCGGCTTCACGAAGGAAACCACGCTCGCCGAACTGGCGCCGCTCGCGCGCGCACACGGGCTGCCGGTCGCGGTCGATCTCGGCAGCGGCATGCTCGCCGATCTCGCGCAGTGGGGGCTGCCGCACGAGACGACCGTGCAGGAAACCGTCGCGGCCGGCGCGAATCTCGTCACGTTCAGCGGCGACAAGCTGCTTGGTGGCCCGCAGGCCGGTCTGATCGTCGGCGACCGTGCGCTGATCGACAAACTCCGCAAGCATCCGCTCAAGCGCGCGCTGCGCGTCGGCAAGCTGACCTTGGCCGCGCTCGAACCCGTGCTGCGGCTTTATCAGGCGCCCGAGTTTCTGCAGGAACGGCTGACGACGCTGCGGTTGCTCACGCGCGCGCAGCGCGACATCGCCGACGCGGCCGAGCGCGTGCGCCCGGCCTTGCAGGCCGCGCTCGGCGCCGGCTACGCGGTGGACGTGGAGCCGATGTTCAGCCAGATCGGCAGCGGCGCGCTGCCCGTCGATCAGTTGCCGAGCGCCGGGCTCGTCGTGCGCACGGCAGACGGCAAGCGCAGCGGCCGCGCGCTCGCGCAGCTCGAGAAGCGGTTGCGCGAATGGCCGCGCCCGGTGATCGGCCGCGTCGCCGACAACGCGCTGCGGCTCGATCTGCGCTGCCTCGAAGCCGCGGACGAAGCGGCGTTCGTCGCGCAATGCGCGCGAATTGCGGAGCCCGCTGCATGATCGTCGGCACCGCAGGACACATCGACCACGGCAAGACGACGCTCGTGCGCGCGCTCACCGGCGTCGACACCGATCGTCTGAAGGAAGAGAAGGCACGCGGCATTTCGATCGAGCTCGGCTATGCGTATACGCCGCTCGAGAACGGCGACGTGCTCGGCCTGATCGACGTGCCGGGCCACGAGAAGCTGATTCATACGATGGCCGCCGGCGCGTGCGGAATCGATTTCGCGTTGCTCGTGATTGCCGCCGACGACGGCGTGATGCCGCAGACGCGCGAACACGTCGCCATTCTGCAGTTGCTCGGCGTCGCGCATGGCGCGGTCGCGCTGACGAAGTGCGATCGCGTCGAAGCCGCACGCATCGCGCAGGTGCGCGACGAGATCGACGGCTGGCTGCGCGATTCGACGCTGGCCGGTGCGCCGATCTTCGAGACGCGTGCGACCGTCGCCGACGATCCGGGCGTCGCCGCGCTGAAGCGGCACCTCGCGGACGCCGCGCTTGCCTGGCGCGCACGCCGCGACGACGGGCTGTTCAGGCTTGCTGTCGACCGCGTGTTTACGCTGGCCGGGCAGGGTACCGTCGTGACGGGCACGGCCTTCGCGGGCTGCGTGAAAAATGGCGACACGCTCGCGATCGCGCGCACTGCGCGCGATGTGCGCGTGCGCAGCATCCATGCGCAGAACCGGCCTGTCGACGCCGGTTGCGCGGGCGAGCGTTGCGCGCTGAATCTCGCCGGCATCGACAAGGCCGACATCGAACGCGGCGATACCGTCGCGGACGCGCGGCTGGCTGCGACGTCGCCGCGCGTCGACGTCGAACTGACGCTCGTCGACGATGCCGGCCTGACGCTCACGCACTGGTCGCCGCTGCACGTGCATCTCGGCACGCTGCATCGTGTGGCGCACGTCGCGCTGCTCGACGGCGACACGCTGGCCGCCGGCCAGCGCATGCGCGTGCAGCTCGTATTCGACGAGCCGGTGTTTGCGCTGCCCGGCGACCGCTTCATCGTGCGTAATGCGCAGGCGACGCGTACCGTCGGCGGCGGCCGCGTGCTCGATCCGTTCGGGCCCGCGCGCAAGCGTCGCACGCCGGCGCGCCTTGCGTGGCTCGATGCGCTCGCCGCGTGGCTCGACGCGCGGCGGCTCGAGCCGCTGCTCGCGCAGGCGCCGCTCGGCATCGCGCGCGCGACGCTCACGCATCTGACCGGTTTTGCGCCGGACGTGCTGCCGCTGCCCGACGACGCGCTGTCGGTCGGCCAGCGCGACCGCGCGTCGAACGACGGCACGGTGATCTCGCGCGCGCACTGGCGCGCACTGCAGGCGCGTGCGATCGACACGCTGCGCGCATATCACGAACGCATGCCGGACGAGCAGGGCCTCGATGCGGGGCGGCTGCGACGGATGGCCGTGCCGCTTGCCGGCGATACGCTGTGGCGCGCGCTCGTCGATGCGCTCGTCGACGGCGGCGAGCTCGCGCGTAGCGGGCCGTGGCTGCATCTACCGTCGCATACGGTCAATCTCGACACGCGCGACGAAGTGCTGGCGCAGCAGTTGTTGCCGCTGCTGCATGCGGGCCGTTTCGATCCGCCGTGGGTGCGCGACATGGCGCGCGATACCGGTGTGGCGGAGGACAACGTGCGCACGCTGTTGCGCAAGCTCGCGCGGCGCGGCGACGTGCATCAGGTCGTGCGCGATCTGTTCTATCACGCGGACGTATTGCGCGAACTTGCGCGGCTCGTCGCGCATCTCGTGGATTCGTGCGGCGGCGCCGTCGATGCGGCGACGTTTCGCGACGCGACGGGGCTCGGCCGTAAGCGTGCGATCCAGATTCTCGAGTTCTTCGATCGCGTTGGGTATACTCGCTTCCACCGCGATCTTCACTTCCTGCGTACGGACAGCGGGTGGGCCGGTAGTCACGCATAGGCGGCGGTCGGCCGGTGCGTCGCGCCGGTGGGTTGCGCGGGTTCTTTTCTTTTCTCCGCGGAAGGCATTCGTATCCGGTGGTACGGCCGGGCTTCAAACCCGGTTGGGGGTGTCAGACACTCCCGGGTCAGTTCGACTCTGGCTGCCTTCCGCCATAAGGGCCGTTCGGGCTATTCCGACCTCTTCCGTTGATGTCCTCTAGATCGCTGATTTTAGGCAATAGAGTGAAACCGCTCTCGGCAAGTACGTTACCGATCTGCAAATCGACTCCCTTGTCAACTCGAGCCGCGAACGCAACGGAATTGCAGTACATGCTCAACCACTGAAAAAGAATGGGCAAAAATTGCCGATCGGCGCTATGGCTGGAACTATGTCCCGGTTATCAAGAGGCAGAGTCGGCAGGACGACAAGAGATTGAACGGGTTGGAGGAATTCGGGCCGGTGACGTGGCCCGCCCGGGGCAGGTCTGGGCATGTCGCTGCCCTGCTGTGGGAGATTCGCGCGAAGGCTGACGCACTTGGTCTGTATATCGAGGCTGGGATCGGCAAGATCAATCCCTACTGCAGCGCCGAAGCGCCGGAACTGCGTGCCATTGGGCATGGCGACATCATTGCCGGCTGCGTTCGCATGATCGAGGCTAGCGCGGCGATCGGCTGTCACGAGCTGTGGGTCTCGCCGGGCAACTTCAAGCCAGCTTTTCGAGGTCGTCTGGCAGTCGATCGATTTCGGACCGACGTGACCTGGGACGAGCAACTGCTCGCGATCGAGAAGGTGCTGCACAAGCTTGCCCCGGCCGCGCGCGCGAATGGGACCCACCTGAACATCGAGACCCACGACGAAATTACTTCGTTCGAAATCTTGCGGCTGATCGAGCGCGTAGGCGCCGATTGCACCGGGGTGGTGTTCGATACCGCCAATGTGCTGCAACGCGGCGAGCACCCGGTGTTCGCCGCGCGGCGCCTGGCACCCCATGTGCGTCAGACTCATATCAAGGATGCGTACGTCGCGCGCGCGCCGGGCGGCCTCGATTTCCAGACGCGTCGTTGCGGAGAAGGAATCGTCGATTTCGAGACGATCATTCCGATCCTGGCCGATGCCAATCCGGGGGCTAAATCTGTCGCTCGAAGTCGCCCAGTCGACCGATGACAAGCGGCGCGAAGCCAATCCGCGCCAGTGCATTCAAATCGACGATCCTGTCTGGCGCGCGGGGCACCCGGATCTGGACGCCACCGAGCTGGAAGTCCATTTTGCGATGGTCGACAGCTACGAGGCAAGGATAGCTTCGGGCGAGGTGTGTGACTGGGAGGAATATGAGCGAACCCAATACGGCTATCCCAGTTATCTGCAGCAGTCCTTTGGTTGTGCCGCTGCGGTGTCGTTCATCCAGGATTCAGCGGCGCATATCACGCAAATCTGCGAGCGGCGCGGCATTGAGCTATCGCACCGGGTTGAGCGCGCGTCGGGCGGGTAGGCTACACCCCCGCCGACCCGCGTGAGACGGCACCTGAAATGACGAATTGCGCGGCAATGCAGAGGAGATTCACATGCGGGTCAACCGGAGCATCGTCGGACAGGATCTTGCCGCGATTCTCCATGATCGCGGCGGAATCGAGGCGACGACGCGAGGCCGCTAGAGTTGCAGAGGCTCGCAGGTCGCGTCTCGTTTCGACCCGGTGCGCGCAAAGTCGGAGGCGAGCTGAGCCGCGTTCTCCATGAACTGCTAACCGTCGGTTGTCCTCAATTCCGGCTCCTCAGCGCAGATCGCGGCGAGGAGATCGATGAAGTGCCGCACTCGGGAGGGCATACGTCGCCCAGCAACGGTAACAGCGTTAATCGGAAAAGGCAGTGGCATATACTTATCCAAAATTTGTACAACCTCGCCGGAGGCCAACTCCTCCGTGAACAACCAACTCGCATGGTGGGCGATACCGAGGCCCGCAAGAACCGCACTGCGGACATGTTCGGCGTCGTTGGTGCGGAATGCCCCCGCACCATCGACGGTGACTTGGCGGCCGTCCACATCGAAACCCCATCCGACGACCTCCCCTTGATAGACGTAGCCGATACGCTGGTGGGTGAGGAGTTCGTCTAGTGTCTGTGGCGTGCCGTGTCGGGCAAGATAGCCGGCGGAGGCTATGGTTATCATCCGCATGTCGCCAATGCGCGTGGCGACGAGTGTTGAGTCCGAAAGCCGGCCGATGCGGATTGCGACGTCTATGCGTTCTTCTATAAGGTCAACGTGCCGCCCCGAGACTTCCATTTCGATTGTGACGCCCGGGAAACGATTTCTAAAGTCCGATAGCCGTGGGATAACGAACATTCGCCCGAAGGCCGGTGACACGGTCACGCGAACGAGCCCTGACGGGGCAGACTGCCCCTCAAGGACCGTCTCTTCGGCAAAATCGAGATCGTGAAGAATACGGGATACGGCCTCGTCATAGTCTTGTCCCGCGGGCGTCACAGCAAGAGCGCGGGAATTTCTCGCAAGAAGTTGTGTCCCGAGCCGTGCTTCGAGCGAAGCGACCTGCTTGCTGACTGTCGGCTGGCTGACGTTTAAATCACGTGCCGCCTGCGAAAAGCTCCCGCTTTCGACAACGCGAACGAACATCCGCATTGCGTCTAATTTGTCCACTACTTTCAACTCGCAAAAAAGCACCGGCTTCCCGGCTGACGCTTCGCCAGCTCAACCATGAGTCGCTACAAATCCAAACCGCGGGCGATCGAGCACGACGTCTTATCGATTCTCGGTAAGAATAAGTGGTATTAGGATTTTGTCAATCTCATTCGATCTTGGAATGTATATAGTCCTTTCGTGGCCCGATAGGGGGCGTGAACTGAAAAAGGAAGGGTTATGGCAATCAAGATTTACGGCGATCCCGGATCAGGGAGCCTGCGTCGCGTCACGTCGGCAGCCGCGATCATGGGCATAGACATCGAGCGCGTGTACATCGACCTTTTCAAGGGCGAGAGTCATACGCCGGAATTTCTAAAGCTCAATCCTCATGGGCTGACGCCGGTGATGGTGGACGGCGATGTTGTTCTTTACGAGGCGTCGGCGATCAACATTTACCTTGCCGAAACGGTCGGCTCAGAGTTGCTCGGCACCACTCCTGCTGAGCGCTACCAAATCTTGCAGTGGATGTTCTGGTCGGGGGAGCAATGGAGGATATTCGGTACGCTCACGTTTGATGAACGAATCGGGAAGCGTTTCATGGGCCAGCCCGAAGATGAGAGCATCGTTCGATTGGCCTTCGCCAAGATTCGGGCCGCCGCCGCCGTGCTCGACGCTCACCTGGCGGAGCGGCAATTCATCATTGGCGAGCGCCTTACGCTCGCCGACATAGACATTGCGGCGCCTTTTTCGCAGTCAGCACGCACGAAGGTGCCGTTCTCGGAATTCCCGAACCTTGTGGCGTGGCAACAGCGGCTGCTCGATACCGTTCCCGCTTGGGCAGTGACGAAGCGGGAGGTGGACGAGCGTATGAATGGTGTGCTGGCGGGACAGTGATGCGATCATGTCCGCCCGACTGGGTGGACGATTACCATTCGGAATATTCGGCGTAGATCTCGTCGGATGCTGCAGCGGCGCCACCGGTCCAAGGAGCGCTTTTCCTCATCAGACGCCGCCGATGCAGCGACATGCTGAGTCGGCAGGTTTGTCGTCCTCCATTCGCTCAAATTGCATTGACGCTGGCAGTCAAAACAAGCGGAACGGTCGAATCCTGGGCCCGCTATCGTCCGAAAGGACAGAGCGCTGCGGTCGCGAGAAATTCAATGATCCGTGTCTGGGCAGACGCCACGAGGCGAGACGGGACGGTCGCCAATTGCTGATCATGAAGCCGCAGGGCGTCCTCAATTGCAATCTGCCCTTCTTCAAGCAGGTGCCAATTGTTTTCGGTTTTCCGCGGACGGCGCACTGATGCAGAGCCGCTTCGGCTATTCGGAACGCGGCAAGGTCATGATTTCGGGCGCTCGAGTCCTGTATGAAATGTCGCAGGGCGCGTGTCGTCGTTTCTCCCGTACGAAGCCAGTTACGCGCAGCAGTTCGATTTCAGTGATGCCGTGTTCCCCGGCGTCCTCGGCGAGCTGCTCGAGTTGGCCTTGCTTTTTCTGCTGCTCGGTTTCTTCAATAAGATTTAATTAACCGAGCGGCTTCTGTCCCGCGCCTTGGAAGTTGACGTAGTCGCCGGTCGAACCGTAGGTGCGCATCGGATGTTGAGTCGAGCCGGACACCCCATGACCATCGGACCGTACAGCCTCGCGGACGATTGCGCTCGAACTGTCGTGACGAGGGCGCGCGCGCCGTCGTCAGCGCCGTGCCCCTGAGCGGAATCGCCTCGTGGAGCGATTTTCCGGGTGAGCGCGATGCCGGACGTCAAAGCGCAGGTTAGCACCGGCACGCGGCTGCTTGGCCTGCGCCGAAACGCCGGCGCGGACGTGGTCCCTGGCGGGCGCGAGCATCGAGAACGTCATGCAAATCCCTGAGAAGGGCATCCAATTTATTTATCGCATGGCCACATGAGTGGGCAGCCGGGCTTAGTAGAAAATCGGTCCCGCGACCGGATAACGACGCAGGAGTAACGGGCGCAAACGCTGCCGGGGTATGCGCTTCAGGCACCAAACGCTCCATCGTTCCATGGTTAACCCCTACTTGGCGCGTCACGACTCGCTATCCAGACTCCGGGCTGTTCAGGGCAGCAGATGGCTGAAGCATGTATCGACTGCGCCTCAGCAACCCAACGAACAGTCGCGACACAGCTTGCCACCGACCAGGGCGGTTCGTGGACGCACATGACAGCTCGTGGGCGTTGCTGATTAGTCCGCGCCATGAGGGCGCATTGCAGATACGCACCGGAGACAGAAGATGTTCAAGTGGTACACCGACCTCAGCCAGTCTGAGAAGCGCACGTATTGGGCATGCTTCAGCGGTTGGGGACTCGACGCGATGGACACCCAGATGTACGCACTGGCCATCCCGACCTTGATCGCGCTGTGGGGCATGACGCGCGGCCAAGCCGGCTTCCTCGGCACCACGGTGCTGATTATGGCGTCGCTGGGCGGCTGGATCGCGGGGATACTAGCCGACCGGTATGGACGCGTGCGCGTGCTGCAGATCACGATTCTGTGGTTCTCGGCGTTCACGCTGCTGTCTGCATTCACCGATTCGTTCTGGCAGTTGACGATCACACGCAGTCTACAGGGGCTCGGCTTCGGCGGCGAATGGGCAGTGGGCGCTGTGCTGATCAGCGAGACCATCCGCCCGCCGGTGCGCGGGCGCGTAGTCGGTTCGCTGCAGGCCGGTTGGGCCGTCGGATACGGCGTCGCGGTACTGCTGTCGACACTCGTGTTCAGCACACTGGGGCAGTCGGTCGCGTGGCGTGTGCTCTTCGCGATTGGGCTCGTCCCGACCCTGCTAGTACTGTGGATCCGGCGCTATATGAAAGAGGCGCCCGCATTCACGCGCGCCCGGCTCGCACGCCCCAACGATACGCCGCCCGTATGGGCCGTCTTTGACCGTCCAATCCGCACAACGACTTTTAAGGCGATTCTTCTGACGTTCGGGATTTATGGCGGCAACTACGTCATGATTACGTGGTTGCCAGCGTATCTGAAGCTTGTGTTGCATTTGTCGATCACGAATGTTGGTGGCTATCTCGCGATCAACATTCTCGGCTCGTTCTCGGGCGCTTTCCTGAACGGCTGGATGGCAGACCGTTTCGGACGACGCCACACCTTTGTCGTGATCGCTTGTCTGCAGGCGATTGCGGTTGCGACCTACACACTTGCGCCACTGACGTTGCCCGTCACGCTGCTGCTTGGGTTCGTGCTCGGTACGCTGCAGTCCGGCACCGCAGCGGGCACCGGCGCCTACCTCGCAGAACTGTTCCCCACCCGGATCCGCGCTTCAGCACAAGGGCTCTGCGGCAACGCCGGGCGCGCGATCGGCGCCGTGATGCCAGCCATTGTCGGCGTGGTCAGTGCACACCTTGATCTTGGAGTGGCGATGGGTCTTTGTGCGTGTGCGTCCTATCTGCTTGTTGTGATAGCGGCGCTGTTGCTGCCGGAGACTCGTGGTAAGGATCTGTCTGAGGTCACCCCCAGTACCCACGCGGCAGTGCAGGAGGCTAATTGTGTTTGTGCTCCGGACGCACGAGCCCCGCAGTAATTGCTGTGTTTAGCTACCGACGGGCAAGTGCGGAAGTTCGGCGCGTGAGCAAGGCCGACGCGGCCGGGTGCATACAAACCGGCGCTCGTCCTTCGCGCAACGTTTGTGAATAGCGGACGCCGGCACCGTGGGCGCTCGTGTCATACGGATTCAGATGGCGCAGCGCCGGATAAATACAGATGTCGCACATTTCATTGGCCTTTCCGTTCTTAACGTTGAAGCGCCGAGCCGGAAGCAGCAGGGCGCTTGCGTTCATCCGCGGGCCTTCGCAGACCGCTGCTCAACTCCTGGCTTTGAGGCGACCTCCAGAATCAGCATCTCCATGTCAGCGGCTGTGAAGCGGCGCGGTTTCCTTGTGCCGGGTTGCGCTTCGCCCTCCCGCACCGGAAGCCGTCGATGCGTTCGCGACGGTGCGGTCCCGATCCGCCGGCCGTCGCGCTGCGCCTGAAACGCCTGCGCCACTTGCAACGCGTGACTCAGCCGTTTGTGGTCGACGATCGCACCTTGATCGATCTCCGCCATCCGGTCATAGGACTGGGCTGCCAGTATCTGACCGGCTGCTCGGATCTCGATGCGCCCATCCGGGTATTCCCACACCTCGACGTCCCGATGTATCCACGCCCGATTCCCCGGCGTGTCTCACGCCAGGTCAGCAGCAGATCCAGATCG
Source organism: Burkholderia sp. HMSC10F09 (assembly GCF_001806955.1). NCBI lineage: Bacteria > Pseudomonadati > Pseudomonadota > Betaproteobacteria > Burkholderiales > Burkholderiaceae > Burkholderia > Burkholderia sp. HMSC10F09. The sequence continues at coordinate 11,410 of NZ_KV786808.1, read as the reverse complement.
TCGTCGGATCGCAGCGGCCGGTGCGCATTGAAGTCGCTGCGCGGCCGCTTGGCGAAGCGCGAGTTATACATGGCGATGAAGGAGGGCGCATAAGCATTGGCATCTGCCACGGTACTGATGCCGCGTAAGCGCATCTCCTTCACCAGTCGGTCCTGCAGCGTCAGGTGCGCAGCCACGAAGCCACTGCAAAGCCAAATTGAAGCAGTGTGTTCACGAATCCAGCGAATCCATACATTTAGGCATGCAGAGTCTATTTGTAGAAGCTGGTCAGGAATATGACGTTTGCCGTTGGGCGGTATCGGTCATTCGCTACGAGCCCAGCATCAGGTCGCGATGTGCGGAGGAGCGGAACTCGCCCGGCGTCAGGCCGGTCTGCTTGCGGAAATAGCGGCTGAAGTACGCGCTGTCGACGAAGCCCATTTCGTGTGCGATCTGCTTGACGCTCAGGTTCGAATAGACGAGGTCGCGCTGCGCTTCGCGAATCAGGTGCTCGTTGATGACGGCCGTTGTCGAGATGCCCAGTTCCTCGCGACAGACGCGCGCGAGCTGCGCAGCGGTCACGCCGAGACGCTCCGCGTAGAACTCGACCGGCTGGTGCTCGCGAAAGTGCGCGGCGATCAGCGCGTGGAAGCGCCGCAGCAGCGTGCCGCGCCGGTCGGTGAGCGCATGCGACGGCGCCGCCGCGAGATCGCTCAGGCGTGCGACATGCACGAGCAGCGCGACCAGCAGCGCCATGCCGGCGGCGCCGCGGCCGCGCGACGCGCCGCGGAATTCCTGTTCGAGCAGCGAGAAAAGCGGCATCAGCATCGAGGCGCTCGCGTCCGGCCGCTTGACCGGAATCACCGCGGCGCGCTGCAGCACCGGCAGCACGCCGGGCGCGGCCACCTTCAGCAGTGCGTCCGGCGCACGTTGCGCGACGGTGATCACGAGGCCGTCGATGTCCGGCGAGAACTCGAATGCATGCACCGTCTGTGCGGGCAGCAGCACGAGGCAGGGAGGCGACAACGGGTGCTTTTCGCTCTCGATCACGACATGCCCGCTGCCGTCGCGAATGTACAAAATCTGCAATAGCGCATCGTGCCGATGCGCGGCGATATGCCAGTCGTTGGGCCGGCTGCGCTCCGGGATCCACTCGAAGTTGAACGCATCGTACCAAGGCGGGCGGGCCGATTCGCCATACAGATCGTAGTTAGGGATTCTCCTCATGTCGACTGGCCTCCTGTGTACAAATTGTCCTGTTGCCTGATGCGTTTGTCCAGTTTTCGCGCGTGACGCGCTTCTATACTTTTCTCAGCGGCACGGCCCATGCATCACGTATCGAGGCCGTGGCCAAACCATCCATGCGGATACACCGGAATGTATCCCTATCCATTAGAAAGGATCACGAATCATATGTCGGAGACAAGCAATCACCGGCCGGACTGGCTTCAGCTCGGCGGGCAGGTATGCGTCGTGACGGGTGCGGCGGGCGGCATCGGCGCGTCGATCGCGCAAACGCTGGTGGAGGCCGGCGCACGCGTCGCGCTGCTCGACCGCGAGGCGGACCGTACGATCGCGCTGGCCGAGCGGCTGCGCGGCAGCGGCGGCGACGTCGTCGCGATCGCATGCGACATCGGCGACTGCGCGAGCATCGCGCAGGCAGTCGAACACGTGCAGCGCGATCTCGGTGCGGCGAACGTGCTCGTCAACAATGCGGGGCTGTTGCGTGCCGGCGGCATCGAGACGATCGACCTCGACGCATGGAACGCGATGCTGCAGGTCAACCTCACCGGCTACATGCTGTGCTCGCAGGCGTTCGGCCGCGCGATGCTCGCGCGCGGCGCGGGCGCGATCGTGCACGTCGCGTCGATCGCCGCGCGCCATCCGCAGACGCACAGCGGCGCGTACAGCGCGAGCAAGGCTGCTGTCGCGATGCTGGCGCGCCAGCTCGCGGCCGAATGGGGGCCGCGCGGCATCCGCAGCAATACCGTGTGCCCCGGCATGATCCGCACGCCGCTGTCCGAGTCGTTCTATGCGGACGGCGACATCGAGGCGCGCCGCAGCGCGATGACCGCCAGCCGGCGCATCGGTCGTCCCGACGACATCGCGAACGTCGTCGCGTTTCTCGCCAGCCCGCGCGCGGCCTATGTGAACGGTGCGGAGCTGGTCGTCGACGGCGGCCTCGACGCGATGCTGATGGACCTGGTTCCGCGGCCCGGCTACGAAGCCGGCGCGAAGTAATTCAACGACATGGCGCATGCCGGACACCAGTCCGCCCGCGAATGCGCGGCGCGGTCGAGCGGCACGGCCATCGGAAGGAGGAGAACACGATGAGCGATCAGCAGCGCTCCACCCAGCTCACCTGCGACCTGCTTGTGATCGGATCGGGAGCAGGCGGCCTGTCCACCGCGATTACCGCGCGCAAGGCGGGACTCGACGTCATCGTCTTCGAGAAGGAAGCGTGCTTCGGCGGCACGACGGCATTTTCCGGCGGCGTGCTGTGGATTCCCGGCAATCGCCATGCGTTGGCGAACGGCGTGCGCGACACGCGCGAGGCCGCGCGTACCTATCTGCGTGGCGAAGCGGGCACGTTCTACGACGACGACGCGATCGAGGCCTTTCTCGAACACGGCCCGGCGATGCTCGACTTCTTCGAGCGCGAAACCGACGTGAAATTCGTCCCGACGCTTTATCCCGACTATCACCCGAACCTGCCGGGCGGCGTCGACATCGGTCGCTCGGTGGTTGCCGCGCCGTTCGATGCACGCGGGCTGGGGCGCGATCTCGAGCGCCTGCGCCCGCCGCTGAAGACCATCACGTTCATCGGCATGATGTTCAATTCGTCGAACGCGGATCTCCGGCATTTCTTCAATGCGACACGCTCGCTGAAGTCGGCGTGGTACGTGACGAAGCGGCTCGCGTCGCATCTAAAGGATCTCGCGCTGTATCGCCGCGGCGTGCAGGTCACGAGCGGCAATGCCCTCGCCGCACGGCTCGCCAAATCGGCGTTGGACCTCGGCATCCCGATCCTCACGAACGCCGCTGCGCGCGAGCTCGCGATGCGCGACGGTCGGATCGTCGGCGCGACGGTCGATGTCGACGGCGTGCCGACCCACGTCGTTGCGCGGCGGGCGGTCGTGCTCGCATGCGGCGGCTTCTCGCACGACGTCGAGCGCATTGCCCGCGCGTATCCGCATGTCGCGCGCGGCGGCGAGCACGTGTCGCCGGTGCCAGCCGGCAATACCGGCGACGGCGCGAAGCTGGCCGAGCGCGCTGGCGGCCGCGTCGAGATTCGCTATCCGCAGCCGGCCGCATGGATGCCGGTGTCGCGCGTGCCGCTCGGCGACGGGCGCTTCGGCGTGTTTCCGCATCTGCTCGACCGCTACAAGCCGGGCGTGATCGGCGTCACCCGGCGCGGCACGCGTTTCACCAACGAATCGAATTCCTACCACGACGTCGGCGCCGCGATGATCGACGCGTGTCGCGACGACGCCGAGACGGCGATGTGGCTCGTCTGCGATCACGCGACGATCCGCAAGTACGGGCTCGGCTTTGCGAAGCCCGCGCCGGTGCCGCTCGGGCCGCTGCTGCGCAACGGCTATCTGGTCAAGGGCAACACGCTCGCCGAACTCGCGCAGCGGGCCGGCATCGATGCCGCGAATCTCGCGGCCACCGTGCGCCGTTACAACGAAGCGGCCGCGCGCGGCGAGGACCCGGCGTTCGGCCGCGGCACGACGTCGTTCAACCGCTATCTCGGCGATCCGGACCATCGTCCGAACCCGTGCGTGGCGCCGCTCGGCGACGGCCCGTACTACGCGCTGAAGGTGCTGATGGGCGATCTCGGCACATTCGACGGGATTCGCACCAACGTGCCCGGACAGGTGCTGGCGGCCGACGACCGGCCGATCGCCGGCCTCTACGCGGTCGGCAACGACCGCGCCAGCATCATGGGCGGCAACTATCCCGGTGCGGGCATCACGCTAGGGCCGATCATGACGTTCGGCTACCTGACCGCCCGCCACATCGCCGGCATCGCCGACCCGACGCCCGCCGCCGCCGAATTGCCCGCCGCCGCGCGCGCGACGGCCTGACTCCGGAGTTCACCATGTCTGACTCGAAAGCCTTCGTCGACCATCGCATCTACACGATCCGCCCGCGCGGGATGGCGGAATTCCTCGAGATCTTCGACCGGCTCGCGATGCCGATCCAGGTCAAGTATCTCGGCCCGCCGGTCGGCTTCTACATGAGCGACATCGGCGCGCTGAACCAGGTGGTCCACCTGTGGGGCTACGACAGCATCGCCGACTACGACGCGCGCCGCACCGCGCGCGACGCCGACCCGGAATGGCCCGCCTATCTGCAGGCATCCGGCCATCTGATCGTCGCGCAGGAAAGCCGCATCGTCCGCCGCGTCGATTTCCCGAGCCTCGCCTATCTGACGCGCTGACCACGGCGCGATCGACAAAAACAGGAGACGACATGAGCAACCTGCGTGTGGCGATCGTCACGGGCGGCGCCGACGGTATCGGCTGGGCCTGCGCAACGCGGCTCGCCGACGACGGCTATCGTGTCGCGATCGCCGACCTGGACGGCGAGCGCGCGGCGCAACGGGCAGCGGAACTTGGCGGCGGCCACGTCGGCGTGCGCGTCGACGTGGCCAGCGAGGACCACGTGGTTGCGTTGATGCGCACCGTCGCCGAGCGCTTCGGCCGGATCGACGTGCTGGTCAACAATGCGGGAATCGGCGAGCAGAACGCGCCGACGCTCGAGCAATCGGCGACGGCCTTCGACCGGCTGCTGGCCGTGCATGTGCGCGGCACGTTTCTCGCGAGCCGCGAGGCGGCGCGCGTGATGCTCGCGCGACGGTCCGGCGCGATCGTCAATCTCGGCTCGATTGCCGGCCAGAGCGGGATTCCGATGCGCAACGCGTACGGCGCCGCGAAGGCCGCGATCGCGTCGCTGACGCGCTCGATGGCATGCGAGTGGGCGCGCGCAGGCGTGCGCGTCAACGCGGTCGCACCCGGCTACGTGGCGACCGAACTGGTCGATACGCTGGCGCGCAACGGGCAGTTGAACCGCGCGGCGATCGAACGCCGCACGCCGCTCGGGCGGCTGGCCGAGCCGGACGAGATCGCACGCGCGATCGCGTTCCTCGCATCGGATGCGGCGAGTTACATCACCGGCACCGTGCTGAACGTCGACGGCGGCTGGCATGCATACGGCGCTGCACAGGCAGCACCGGACTGAGCGTCACCGTCGATGCCGACGCGCGACCGATAACGAAATACGGAGACCCCCGTGCGCAAGCGACGCAGACGCGCTGCGCACGGATCATAGGAGACAGACGATGACAACTTCCCAGCGTACGCTCAACGTGCAGTCGTTCATCGACGCCGAGCGTTTTTCCCCTTGCCAGTGGCTGATCCTGATCCTGTGCTTTCTGGTGGTGGCCGCCGACGGCTATGACACCGCCGCGATCGGCTTCATTGCGCCGGCGCTGGTCCAGGACTGGGGCATTGCGCGCAGCGCGCTCGGCCCGGTGATGAGCGCGGCGCTGGCCGGGCTCGGCATCGGCGCGCTCGCTGCCGGCCCGTGTGCCGACCGGCTCGGTCGCAAGACCGTGCTGGTGCTGTCGGTGGCATGCTTCGGCGCGTGGAGTCTCGTGTCGGCGCATGCGCAATCGATCGGCATGCTGACGGCGTTTCGCTTCCTGACCGGCCTGGGCCTCGGCGCGGCGATGCCGAACGCGGTCACGCTGATGTCGGAATATGCACCGGCGCGGATTCGCGGCGTCGCGGTCAATGCGATGTTCTGCGGGTTCTCGTGCGGGCTCGCGGTCGGCGGCATCACGTCGGCATGGCTGATTCCGCACTTCGGCTGGCAGAGCGTGCTGAGCGCCGGCGGGATCGGTCCGATCGTGCTCGCCATCGCGCTGGCAATGCTGCTGCCGGAGTCCGCGCAGTATCTCGCCGTGCGACAGGGCACGCATGAGCGCATCGCGCGGATCCTCGCGCGGATCGCGCCGCGCGCGCGTTTCGACGGCTGTACGTTCGTCGCCGCCGAAGCGCGCGCGGAGACGGGCGGCGGTGCATCCGCGCTCGCGCAGGTGCTGTCGGGCCGGTTCCGCACGCGCACGCTGCTGCTGTGGGCCGCCTATTTCATGGGACTGCTGATCTATTACCTGCTCACCAACTGGATGCCGACGCTGTTTCGCGATGCGGGCTTCGACACCGAGCACGGCGCGCTGATGACGTCGCTGTTTCCGCTCGGCGGCGTGCTCGGCAATCTGTGCGCCGGCTGGCTGATGGACCGCTTCAATCCGAACCGGACGATCGTCTGCGCGTATGTCGTGGCCGGCGCGCTGGTGCTCGTGGTGAGCCGCACGATCGGGCACGCCGCATCGCTCGGCACGCTGATCTTCCTGTGCGGCACCGTGGTGACGAGTGCGGTGACGTCGATGTCCGCGTATGCGGCCAGTCTCTATCCGACGCGCTGCCGCGCGACCGGCGTCGCGTGGATGCTCGGTATCGGCCGGATCGGCGGTGTGGTCGGCGCGTTCGTCGGTGCGATGCTGATGGGGCTCGGCTGGCGCTTCGGCGACGTGTTCAGCCTGCTCGCGGTGCCGGCGCTCGCGGCGGCCGGCGCACTGTACATGATCGGCGGCCGCCGGGCAGAGGGCGCGGAGCAGGATCGCACCGCGGGGTCGGCGGTGCAGCAGCACTGAGCGGCCGCGATGCGCCGGCGTCCGCGCATCGCAGCTGTTGCCGCGATCGACACGCGCGCCGGCGTTACCCCGCGGGATCCCACTGCGGCGCGAACGCCGGGCTCACGAGCCGCTGATCCTTCGGCAGCCCGGCAATCATTGCACGATCGTGGTCGTCCAGTTCGACGTCGAGCGACGCGAGATTGGCGAGCTGGTTGTCCTTCCCGGCCGCCTTTGGCACCGCGGCCACATTCGGCTGGTCGAGCAGCCATTTGAGCGCGACCTGCGTCGGCAGCACGCGATGCTTGTCGGCGATCCGCTGCAGTTCCGGAATCGTCGACACGCGGTTGCGCGCGAGCGGGCTGTACGCGATCAGCGCCATGTCGTGCTGTTCGGCAAACTGCAGCAGCCGGGTCTGGCCGAGCAGCACGTGATATTCGACCTGCATCGCGGCCAGCGGCGCCTGCATCACGTCGACGACCTCGTGCAGCAGCGCGAGCGGAAAGTTCGCGACCCCGATCGCACGGGCGCGGCCCTGTTCCCTGAACGACACGAGCGTGTCGATCGTTTCCGCGAGATTCCAGTCGGGTGCCGGCCAGTGGATTAGGAACAGGTCGACGTAGTCGGTGCGCAGCGCGCGCAACGTGTTGTCGAACGATTGCCGCATGCGCCCGGGGCTCAGCTGGTCCCACCAGACCTTGCTCGTCACGTGGATCTGCTCGCGCGGGACGGCCGAGGCGGCGATCGCATTGCCGACTGCCGCTTCGTTGTCGTATGCGGCGGCGGTGTCGACATGCCGATAGCCCGATTCGAGCGCGCTTGCGACGGCGCGCGTGCACGTGTCGCCGAGCATCGGCCAGGTGCCGAGGCCCAGTTTCGGCAGGTTCAGCGAATGGCGGTTGACGATGCGTTGCATCTGCGGTTCCTCCTCGATGATGGGGGCGGCCATCGCATTATGGCAGGCCGTGCGCGCCGGTTCGTCAGTCATGTGCGTCGGCGCACACGGGCCGGTGCGGCGCCGCGGACGATGCGTCGCCTGCCGTAGAACCGCTTGCCGCAGGATCGCCCGCCGCCACCTCTCCATGCGCAGCGAACTTCGCGATGCGCCAGCCGAACACGATGGCCGGCCCGAGCGTCGTGCCGGGGCCGGGGTAGGTGCCGCGGAAGATCGACGCGAGATCGTTGCCGCACGCGAACAGGCCGGGGATCACGCGCCCGTCGGCATCGAGCACCTCGCCGTTCGCGGTGCCGCTCAGGCCCGCGCTGCACGCGAGATCGGCGGGCCATACGGTCACTGCGTAGTACGGCCCCGCGCCAATCGGCCGGATGCACGGATTCGGCTGTTGCGCCGGGTCGCCGTTGAAGCGGCTCATCGGGCTGCTGCCGCGCCGGAACGCGGGGTCCTTGCCGTCCGCGGCGTCACGGTTGTAAGTCTCGACGGTACGCGCGAGACCGGCGGCGTCCACCTGCAGCTTCGCGGCTAGCTCGGCCAGCGTCGCGCCTTTCACCAGGTAGCCGGCGCGTTCGAACTCGGCGATGCGGGCCGCGCTACGCGCGGGCATCAGCAGGCCGAGGCCGTACGTATGGATGAACGCATCGTCGACGATCAGGTGGGCCGGCACGCTCGGCCCGTTGCCGTCGTCGTGCAACATCCCCATCACGAAGTCGTGGTACGAGTTCGACTCGTTGACGAAGCGTTCGCCGCGACGGTTGACCGCGATCAGGCCGGGCTTCGCGCGATCGAGGATGATATGCGGCCATACGCTGTCGCCGCCGGAGTCGGTGGCCGATGCACGGCGGATCGAGCACGGCATCCACAGTCCGGGGCTGTCGCCGCCGTCCTCGACACGTGCGCCGACGCGTTGCGCGCGATCGACGCCGTCGCCGGTATGGGTGTCCGGCGACAGCGACAGCGGCTGCGCGGCGGCCGGGAACAACTGCCGGCGCAGCGCTGGATGACGCGTGATGCCGCCGGTCGCGAGCACCACGCCGCGCCGCGCGCCGATTCGCCTGCGGCCACCGTCCGGCGTCGCGACGATCGCGCCGACGACGCGGCCATTCTCGCGCACGAGTTCGAGCAGCGGCGTGTCGAAGCGCACGTCGACACGCCGCTTGAGCAGGCTGTAGTAAAGCCGTGCGGCCAGCGCGTTGCCCATCACGAGTTGAGTGCCGCGCGCAAAGCGCAATCGGTCGAGCGCATAGCGGCCGACAACGGCGAGCGTGCGCCTGAAGTTCGCTGCCGACGCGAACGGCGCGAGCAGCGCGTTCAGGTCGTTGCGCGCGACCATCATCCCGCCCAGCCCCATGAATTCCTTGCGCGGCGGCCGCACACGCGCGAAGGCGCGGCCGAGCACGCGTGCGTCGAACGGCGCGGGCACGAGCGCACGGCCGCCGTAGGCGGCGCCGGGCCCGTTCACGTAATCGGGATGCGCGGCGGCGGCGATGAATTTCACGTCGCTGATGCGCGCCAGTTCGTCGATGGCGGCCGGGCCGCTTTGCAGGAAGGCTTCACGCGCGTCGTCGCCGCCGCGCGCGCCGACTACCGACTGCAGAAAGCGCCGCGCATCCTCGACGCTGTCGGGTACGCCCGCCTCGACGCTCAGGCGCGTGCCCGGCACCCACGTCGTGCCGCCCGACGTGGCCGTGATGCCGCCCACGGCAGCGGTCTTTTCGCACACGAGGACGGCCAGCCCCTCGTGATCCGCGACCAGCGCGGCAGTCATGCCCGCTGCGCCCGCGCCGAATACCAGCAGATCCACTTCTTCGTCCCAGCGCTGTTCGACGACCGCACCCATGTCCACGTCTCCTTCGTTCCGTGCCGCCGCGCATGCCGATTCGACGCGTGGCGGACGATGTCTTGATGATTGTGGAATGTTATTCCAATTAATATGAAAGTGGAATAGTGTTCTAAAAAGTGTGCAATTGAGCGGGCCACCTGCGTTCCGTCGCGGGACCAAACGGAGACGCCCGCATGCGCGGGCGTTGAAGCGTCAAAGCGTCGAACGACGCCGGCGCCGCCGTTCAGAACCGGTGCACGATGCCGACGCCGGCCGCGAACTGGCTGCGCGTCGACGACGGCGCCGCGTTGAAGCCGTCGCCGAGCGTCGCGGTCGCGGCGATGATCTGGCCGCTGCCGTTCGTGCCGAGTGTGGTGCCGTTCGCGCGCTGGTACGCCTCGAGCGCATAGAGTCCGGTGCACTTCGACAACGCGTAGTACTGCGACAGGTTGAACTGCTGATACTGCGCGGCGCTCGTAATGCCGTTGGCCTTGGTCGCGCGCGTGAAGCTGTAGCCCGCGCTGAGATCCCAGGCGGTGCCCGGCTTCCAGTGCAGCACGATACCGCCGGTATTGAAGATCGCCGTCTGCGCGAACTTCGAGCCGGCGCCCGGGATGTACTGCACGTTCGAATAGGTCGCCGACACGTCCCATGCATTGTTGAACGCGTAGCTCGCACCGACCGCGAAGCGCTGTTGCGCCTGCGCCGTCTGATAGCCGTTCGTGAGCGCGGACACGCCCGCCTGCGCGCCGTTGTTCGAGGTCGTCGAATTCGCGCCGAACGCGCCGCCGCCGGGTGTCGAGTTGTTGATCCGCGAGAAGCCGACCGCCATCCCGAGCGGGCCGTTCGCGTACTGGATCGCGGTGGTCCAGGTCGAACCGGCGTTCATGCTGCCCGCGACGCCGCCGAGCGAATACGAGCCGCCGAACGTGAAGCCGTAGAGTTTCGGCGACGTGTATTCGATCGTATTGTTCGCGTGATAGATCGTATCGAGCCCGTCGATGTCGCCCGGATGCGCGCCGAAGAAGCCGGTCAGCCAGTTGGTCGGACTGTACGGAGAAAGGAGCTGGTAGTAGGACGCGTACTGGCGGCCGAACGTCAGCGACCCATACGCGGGGTTCGTGAAGCCGACCCACGCCTGGCGGCCGAACATCGCGTCGGTGTACTGCTGCGCACCATTCGCGGAGTTGAGGCCCGACTCGAGCACGAACACGGCCTTCGTGCCGGCGCCGAGATCTTCCGAGCCCTTGACGCCGAAGCGGCTGCCGGCCCACACGCCGGTCACCATCTTGACCGACGCATGGCCGCCGGCGGTGGAGCCGAGCGTCGTCTGGCTGCTCTGGTAGGCGATGCCGTTGTCGACGACGCCATAGAGCGTGATGCTCGACTGCGCGAACGCAGGCGAGGCGGCGAGCAGTGCGGCGCCGGCCGCGAGCGCGCGGCGGGCGGTACGACGATGTTTCATCGGGTGTCTCCTGATTGTTGTGGCGATACGGGGGCGGCGGCGCGGCGCGCCGCCGTCGTACAGCGGAAGCGGGTCAGCGGCGCGCGCGGTGTCCGGGCGGGCTCATGCGCGCGCAGATCGCGCGCGCGTTCATGCGGAGGGCTCCGTCAGGAACGCGACCATGCGGTCGCACACGCGCGCGAACATCTGTGTGCCGGTGACGGTGCGGCAGCCGCGTGCGCGCGCCGCTTCGATGAAGGGCGTCAATGGCGGCTTCGTGACGACGTCGCCGACGAACGTGGTGGCCGGCACGCGCGACACGTCGATAGGCAGTGGATCGTCCGCGCGCATACCCATCGGCGACGCATCGACGATCACGTCGAACGCCTCGGGCGCGACGTCCTCAGTGGCGATGCACACCGCGCCGCGCTGCAATGCGGCGAGCCGTCCGACGAGTGCGCCGGCGCGCACGGCGTCGTTGTCGCGCACGTCGACAGACGCGGCGCC